>JANMVX010000045.1:0-12277 GCA_031393505.1 Hyphomicrobiaceae bacterium
TCCGTCCGCCTCCTTGAACTTTACGGCGCGCTCGAAGGTGTAGTCGTTGAGGCTGGCGTCCTCGACGGCGGGCGCGGGTTCGGCGACGCCCAGCAGGCGGCAGAGCTGCGATGCGAACAATTGGAAATTGGCGCGCTCGGCCCCAGCCGAAGCCGTCCAGCGCGTGATGAATTCGTCTATTGATCGGTCGGCGGTCGGTGCGGTCATCGGGGCAACCTACGGCAAGCTCCGGAAAGTTGGAAGGACCGGATCGCTGCCTGGAGTTTGCATCCACGGGTTGGCAGCCAGTTTGTGGCTGAGAAGCCAAAAATTGGGCCGGTCCGTGTCAATTGGCGGTTCGCGTCATCGGTCCAAATACGCTCTCCGTATTGACGTCAAAGCCTGCTTGTAGCGTTCACGTTCGCCCCGTCACCGTATTAAAATGGGGGCCTACCTGACCGCACACCAAACGACTGAGAAAGCTGAGCGGCGGCTTCTCGATCTGCCCCGAAGGAGCGGACCGATCGGCTGCCGGCGAGGGGCGAAGTGCTGTTCCCTGAATAGCCCCTCAAACTATCGAGCGTTATGTGCATATATTGATACGCCGCTGCGCAAGACACTGCATATGCGTATCGACACCGGCAATGCATCGATCTCCGATCTGTATCTGTTGCATTTTTGTCAGGAAGATGCGGGAACTTTTGGACTATAGTTTTGGACAACAGGATAAAGGAACACCGTCGGACTGACGTCAGCGCCCAGCAACACAGGCAAATCACCGACGTCTTAGAAATGGTCGTAGCGTCAACGATTGAGTTTCACCATTTGATTCAACGTGATTATTGACACCTGCCGCATCAACGCAACAGTCGCTCCGACATAGTTACCAAAACCGCACAGTTATTTCTCGGCTATTTCGACTCTAAATCCCGAATGGACTCCCGGCTACCAACCACGCGGCCGATCGGGGTGTGGGCGCCTCGCGGCCGGGAAGCCGGCCGCGACCGGGTGCTATCGCGGCGCCCGGAAATGGGCGACGCGACCGAGCCCCGCGAAGTGCGGGTCTCGGCCCATTCGGGTGACGCCCCCTGGCGCAAATCCCAAGACGGCGTGGGCAAGTGGCGTTAGATGCTTGAGACTTTGACTGTCGACGTCAACAGGACCGGGCATGAACGGTATGGCAGGCTCTGACTCACCAGAGGGATGGAGGCAGCTATTGCACCTTCGGTCCAGCAGATTTGCTCGCTAGCGCAACGCGCGGCCCTGAAAGTGCCATTCCACCGCACTTCCAGTTCACGCACTTATTCCCGCGTTTCCTAGTCGCCTTGCTCGATACATTTGAACTACAATGGCGAGCACCGGCCTATCACTTCAATGAGGACAGAAATTCCAAATGAACGATAATCTCATGGCTCTCATGAGCCTTCTCTCTACAAGACTCGATTCCACACTTCAACTGAGATGGCGAATTCAACGGTTCCGAAGGAAACTCTGGTCAAGTTTCTTGTCCCAGGACCGTTGCCACGCCAAGGCGGCGACGACGGATCCGTTGCCAATCGAGCAGCCATCGAAGTTCGCCGACTCTGGAGCTTCGCCGGAGCTACCCCGAGCAATCGGCGCGGTGCGCTTTGGCTACTTGCTCAGAACCCATTTGGGAAGGCTGTGTCATGCCCCATGATGCTCATACGCGGAAAGCCATTGAGGGCGCCGAACCGGATGGCGGCAAGCCGCCTGGTCACCGTGTCGCCCCTTTGCACTTCCTCACGACCTTCGAATGCGCAGCTGTCTTGCGCCTCAGCCCACGCACACTGGAGCGAATGCGCGTGCAAGGCGCGGGACCTCGCTACGTGAAGGCCGGCCCCGGACTGCGGTCCAAGGTGCTGTACCAGCTTGCTGATATTTTGGCCTGGACGGATGCGCAGCGTTATAGTGCGACATCGGAGTATGTCGCCCGTTGACGGACGAGGTTCGACCATCGAGCCGGAAGGGCACCGATATCGCGGCCGCCGGTAGAAGTGCCGCCGCGTGATTTCCGCTATTCGGCAGCTCGCCGAGCTGCAACAGCTGGTCGAGAAGGCCGTGCCCTTCCTGGAAGCGGGCGATGGCCGAAACGCATTGCGCGTGCTCACGAGCGTGGCCGAAGCGTTCGTCGATGGCTGGCTTGAGGAGTCCTACAGTGGCGACGAACGCATGTATCTGATGTCCGACGATATCGCCCGCATGATGGCCGAGGCTGTGCTGTTCAGCGACCTTGGACCGACGAGCGTGACACGCTGGCGGTCGAGGTTGAAGACTGGCACCAACGTCAGTCGGACTACGGTGTGGACGACAGTTTTACCGTGACTATCCTCGCTTTGGAGACGGCATGGGACAAACCGGAACTGCAAGCGGTGCTGACCGGCTAAGCCCGCAGTTGGCCACCATCGGGACGGGCCGACGATGTGGGACTGCTGCCGGTCTCGCGCATCGGCTCCGCGACTATGCTGGCGCTTTGGGGCAAGATCAAGCTGGCGCTCAAAGCAGCGGCCATAGCTTTCGAGCAGACCCATTTGCGTGAAGATTTCCGCGCTGCCGAGAGCTGGGCCAAGTCCTCGGGCTCAGGAAAGACCTGGCCAAAACTTCGCCAGTCACTTCTGGCGCATCTCAAAGCAGCCCAATACGCCCACGACCGGACGCAGATCTCTCTCGAAGAATGCATAATCGCCGATGCTGTCCGCTCGGCAGGCGAGGCGACGGACTACCAATCCAATACCGAGACACTGATGCGACTAACCGATGCGGCAGCGTCATCGCGTTGGGCCTGTCGGTGGGAGCACCAGACTCGACTCTGACTCGTTGCGGAAGGTCCACAAAGGGTGCCGAGCAAACCACGCATCACCGCATCACGCTGATTTACCTGGCCTATCGCCTTGCCCATGAAGCCGGTCCCGATGATGCCGATGCCCAGCGTTTTCATGCTCTGCTCACTCGCGCTCATAATTGTCTCAGGCTTCGACCGTATAGCCAGCCGCCGCCATGACGCGCAGCAGCTCGGCGTGACCGATCTTCGCCATTTTCAGTGGCGGACTCTTCACCGGGTCCTGTTCCGCCTCGACGACAAACCAGCCTTCGTAGCCGTGGCCAGCCAAGCGCTTGACGATAGCAACAAAATCCAGTGACCCATCGCCCGGCACCGTAAATGCGCCCTTCACCACCGCATCGAGGAAACTTTCCTTGCTGCGGTCGAGTGCGTTGATGACGGGCATCCGCACGTCCTTGGTATGAACGTGGGTGATGCGCCGATGGTGCTTGTCGATCACGCGCAATACGTCGCCGCCGGCGAATGCCATGTGGCCGGCATCAAACAGCAGCGGCAGCCCGGTGCCCGAATACTTCATCAGGAGGTCGAGTTCTACTTCGGTCTCGATCACTGCGGCCATGTGATGGTGATACGAGATGGGCATGCCCTGTTCGCTGCACCTTTCACCGAAAGCCGTCATCTTGCGGCCGTAGACCTTGATCTCGCCCTCGCTCAGACGGCGCTTCCGAATCAGCGGCTTCGAGCGGTCACCCTGGATCGCTCCGGCGGTCTCGCCATAGACGATGCACGGCGCCTTCAATACCTTGAACAGCGTCATTTGCGCAGCGATGCGATCCTTTTCCGCCTCGATATCGCCGTCGAGGAGCAGCCCGGAGAACCAGCCGCCGCAGACGCTGATGCCGTATTTTTTCAAGACCGGTCCGAGCATTGCCGGATCGAGCGGGAAGCGGCGTCCGGTTTCCATGCCGGTGAAGCCGGCAACGCTCGCCTGCCGCAGGCATTCCTCCAGTGAGACGTCATCGCTCAGCTCGGCAAGATCGTCGTTCCACCAGGCGATGGGGGCGATGCCCAGTTTGGCTTTCATCTGTTTCTCCAATGATTCAAACGCCGACGCGCTGCTTCTTGCGCACATCGGCCTGATACTCGGCGGCCTCGCTCACTTCCCTGCGGGCGCTCACCTGCGGCACGCCGACGTCCCACAGAGCGTCACCAGGCGTCCAGGTGAAGGCGTCGGAGACGATGGAAATGACTGTGGTGCGGTCCGTGGTCTTGGCCCAGTCCAGCGCCAATTCAAGCTCGGCGAGGCTTTCGACTTTGCGGGCTAAGGCCCCCATGGATTCTGCATGTTTGGCGAAATCGACGCCAAACGGCTCTTTCACCTTGCAGTCCTTGATGAGATTGTTGAACGAAACGCCGCCCTTGAAATTCTGCAGCCGGTTAATCACGGCATAGCCGCCATTGTCGCAAACCACGACAATCATCTTATGGCCGGCGAGCACAGAAGAATAGATATCGGAATTCATCATCATGTAGGTGCCGTCACCCAGCATGACGATGGTTTCGCGCGACGGATCGGCCATTGCCGCGCCCCAGCCGCCGGCGATTTCATAGCCCATGCAGGAAAAGCCGAATTCCACGTCAAAGCTGTTGGGCGACTTCACGCGCCAGTTCTTCATGAGTTCGCCTGGCAGGCCACCGGCTGCCGTGATGACATAGTCGCGCGTCCCTGCCTTGGCATTGACGACGCCGACCACCTGGGCGTAGGTCGGCACGGGATTGTTGGTTGGCTTCTGATAGCCATCGAGCGCGGCGTTCCACTTGGCAAACTCTTCGACCGCTCTTGCCGTCCATTCGGGCGGGGCCGTCCAGCCTGTTACCGCAACCGCCAGCTCTTCCACCGTCTCCTTGGCGTCACCCACGACGGCCAGAGCCCGGTGCTTGGTGGCATCCCAGCGCGCCGCATTGATCGAGACGAATTTCGCGTCCGGCCGAAAACATGTCCATGAGCCAGTGGTAAAATCCATGAGCCTGGTGCCGATCGCCAGAATGACGTCGGCATCGGCGGCAAGTGCATTGGCCGAGGTCGATCCGACGATACCGATCGGGCCGGCATAGGCGGGGTGGTTGTGGGCGACGCAGCCCTTGCCCGCAATCGTCTCGGTCATGGGGATGCCATGCTCGAACGCAAACTTGGCGACCGCGGCCTCCGCCCCAGAATAGCGCGTCCCGCCACCGGCGATGATCAGCGGACGATTGGCCGACTTCAAAAGTTCGACCGCCCTTGCCAGCTGTCGGCGATCCGGGCGCGGCCGCGGAATTTCATGCACGACCGGCTCGAAAAAGACCTCGGGATAGTCCCAGGCAACCTCCTGAATGTCCTGCGGCAGACCGATGAAGGCCGGACCGCAGTCGGCCGGATCGAGCATCGCCGCGACCGCCTGCGGCAGCGAAGATATGATCTGCTCCGGATGCACGATCCGGTCCCAGTACCGCGACACGGCCTTGAAAGCGTCGTTCACATTGAGGGTCGGGTCGCCATAGTGTTCCACCTGCTGCATCACCGGATCGGGGCGGCGGTTGACGAACGTGTCGCCGGACAGGATCAGAATGGGCAGGCGGTTAGCATGCGCGACGCCGGCCGCCGTCACCATGTTGAGCGCGCCGGGCCCGATAGACGATGTCGCCACCATGATCTGGCGGCGGCGCTTAGCCTTGGCGAAGCCAATGGCGGCGAGCGCCATCGACTGCTCGTTCTGTCCCCGCCAGGTCGGTAGTACGTCCCGCACGGCTTCCAGTGCTTCCGACAGGCAAGTGACATTGCCGTGGCCGAAAATGGCGAACACGCCCGGAAACAACGGCAGCTTTTCGCCATCCACGACCGTGAACTGATTGCAGAGATAGCGCACCAGCGCCTGTGCCATCGTGCATCGAACGGTCGACATCGTGTTCCTCCCAGACGTCAGAAACGCAGCGCGGCAAGCGCCAACCAGGGAGCATTTATTGCGCAACAACAATTTTTGCAAGTATCATTGCGAGCAGGCGTTGTAGCCGACTCACCGCTTAGTCGCACCCGGCCGCGGCAACCGCGCCTTTTCGTCCCTTGCGATCTCCGTCACTGTCGGAATACGCGGGGGCTGCTCCCGGGTCGGGTGCAGCCGGGCGGCTGCAGAAGTGGCGATGCACTGCACCAGGCACATGGGCGCAGCGAGCGAGCGAGAAAACGTGTATTCGTCCTCGGGCACGGTGAAGAGCACACCAGCGCTCTTGGCCAGCGGCGAGAGCTGGCTGTCGGTGATGGCGATGATCGGCGTGCCCGATTCGGCCGCGCCTTCCGTGATCGACACGACTTCCTTGGCGTAGTGCCGGAAGGCGATGGAGACCAGGACATCGCGGGCGCCCATGGTCAGCGCCATCTCCTGCGCCAGGCCGCCGGAGGGATCGAGCAGCACCACCTTGCGATGTAGCATGGTTAAGAGGTAGCGCAGCAGGCTGGCGATTGGCTCGGAACGCAGCTGGCCGGCGATGTAGATGGTCTGTGCGCCCATGAGCAACTTGGCGGCGGAGGTGAGCATGTCCTCTGTCACGCCCTCAAGCAGGCCTTGCAGCGAAGCGATGTCGCGCACGACCAGATCCTTGAGGAAGCCGAGATTGCCGTGACTGACATTTTTCGAGAGCTCGGTTTCGAGCGCGCTGATGCGCTCGCGGAATCCGGGGGCGGCCGTCGCCAGCCGGCTCTGGAAGACGACCTGCAGTTCCTTGAAGCCGGAATAGCCAAGGTTTTGTGCAAAACGCACGAGGCTCGAGGGGTGAACCTCGCATTTTGCGGCGATGGCGTTGATCGATTCCAGCGCGATGACATTAGGGTTTTGCGTCAGGAACCGGGCGATCCGCTGATAGCCTGGCGAAAGCTTCGGATAGTCCGCCGTGATGAGGTTGACGATCCCTTCGTAGTTCCTGGGCGTCGCGCTTGTGTGCTTCTGTTTGGTCATGCGGAAAATCCGAGGTCGGTCATAAAACGCGTGGACAGTAGGGCCAGCACCTCTCTTTGGCGAGTGTGCTTCAGCGCTTGACGGGAAAATTCTATTGCGGCATGGATTGTTGCGCAATATTAATTGCTACGTTGTGCCGGCTGGCAAGATTCGATGCGAGGGCTTCATAGATGTACGACACGTTGGGCCTGTTCATCGATGGCGAATGGCGCAATCGAGGCGGCGGAGGAACGCTGGAGGTCACCGATCCCGCGACGGGTGAGGTCATCGGCGCCGTCCCGTCGGCGTCGCGCGAGGATGTGCAAGCCGCGATTGCTGCGGCGCAGAAGGGGCTGAAAGTCTGGCGGGCGACGCCGGCCTGGACGCGGGCGGACACACTGCATGCCGTGGCGACCACGATGCAATCGCGCACCGAGGAGGTTGCCCGGCGCATCACGCTGGAGACCGGCAAGCCATTGGCCCAGGCCCGCCGCGAGTGGGCGCTGTCCATTGACCAGTTCCGCTGGTACGCCGAGGAAGCCCGCCGTATCTATGGCCGAAGCGTAGAGAGCCGGGCGCCCGGCGGCCGCATCGAGGTCTCGCACGAGCCTATCGGCGTGGTCGCCGCGTTCACCGCATGGAATTTCCCAGCCGTACTGATTGCGCGAAAAGTCGCTCCGGCACTGGCCGCCGGTTGCTCCGTGATCATTAGACCATCGCGCGAGGTGCCCGGCACTGCCATGCTGCTGGTCGATTGTCTGCGGCAAGCCGGTATGCCGGCCGGCGTGGTCAATCTCGTTGTCGGCCCAACAGCGACAACTTACGAACCGATCATGGCCTCGCCCGCCGTGCGAAAAGTTTCGCTCACTGGCTCGACCGCGGTGGGCCAGCAGATGATCCGCGACGGGGCGAAAACCCTGAAGAGGGTCACAATGGAACTGGGCGGAAATGCGCCTGTCATCGTGTTCGACGACGTCAATCTCGACGTCGTGCTCGACATCTGCGTCCCCGTGAAATTCGCCAATGCCGGCCAAGTCTGCGTCACCGGCGACCGCTTCTACGTGCATCAATCCTTGCACGACAAGTTCGTGAGCGGATTCACGGCTCGTGCGAAAGCGCTCAAGCTGGGGCATGGCCTGGAAGACTCGAGCCAGATGGGGCCGCTCATCAATCAGCGCCGCGTAGATGCCATGGAAGCGGTCGTTGCCGATGCCAGGAAACGCGGTGGCAAGATCGAGACGGGTGGCGGGCGCCCCAAAGGCCAGAACAAGGGCTTCTTCTTTGAGCCCACGGTCATCTCGGGCCTGCCGGACGACGCGCTGGCGCTGGCCGAGGAAAACTTCGGACCTATTGCAGCGATCACACCCTTTTCGGACGCCGAGAACGTCTATGCCCGCGCCAATGCCAGCGACTACGGACTGTCGGCCTACGTCTTCACCCGCGATCCCCAGCGCATCCGCGAGGCGGTGGCGCGCATCGAGGCTGGCATGGTGGGTGTGAACAGCTTTGCACTGGCCGCCGCCGAGGCGCCCTTTGGCGGCATCAAGTCGAGCGGTATGGGACGCGAAGGCGGCAGCGAAAGCATTCACGACTACCTGAACGTCAAGCTCGCACAGATTGTGCTTTGAACGGCAGGACACAAATGATCAAGAACGGTATTCGCGAACGCTGGGCCGCCGGAAAGCTGGTCATCAATGGCTGGCTCTCGACCTCCAGTCCCTTCGTCGCCGAGATCATGGCCGCGCAGGGCTACGACTCCCTCACCATCGACTGCCAGCACGGGCTGGTGGCCTACGAGGCGGCGACCACCATGCTGCAGGCGATGCGGGCCAGTGGCGTGACGCCGATGGTGCGCGCGCCATGGCTCGATCCCGCCGACATCATGAAGGCGCTCGACGCCGGCGCCTACGGCATCATCTGCCCGATGATCAATACCGCCGAGGACGCTGCGCGACTGGTCTCCTACATGCGCTACCCGCCCCATGGCGTGCGCTCCTTCGGCCCGGCTCGCGCGCTGTTCTCGGCCGGGGCCGATTACGGTCAGCATGCGGACGGCGAGGTTCTGTGCCTGGCCATGATCGAGACCGCCGAGGCGATGAAGAACCTAGACGCCATCGTCGCGACCAAGGGTCTTGATGGCGTCTACATCGGCCCCGCCGACCTAACGTTGGGGCTGACGGGGCGCAAATACCCCACGGGCTTCGACCGCCAGGAGCCCGAAATGGTGGAGGCGATCCAGGCCGTGCTGAAAGCGGCCCACGCGGCGGGCATTCGTGCCGCGTTGCATTGCGGCACGCCCGACTATGCAGCCAAGGCCGTGGGTTGGGGCTTCGATCTGGTGACGATCTCCAACGATGTGCGTTTGCTGGCGGGCGCGGCGCAAGCCAGCGTCACAGCGGCGCGCAAGCTGATGGGAGAACAGGTGTTCACGGAGCAATCTCCGGCAAAGAGCGGGTACTGATATGCCGCATATCCTGGTAGCCGGGAAAATCCATGAGGACGGCGTCGAGCTCCTGAAGTCCGCGCCCGGGATCACGTTCGATCTGATTAGCGAGGTCTCGCTCGCCTCCTACGCGCTACTGGTGGGTTCAGCCGACGCTATTTTGATCCGTACACAGCCGATGCCCGCCTCGGTGATCGCAGAGGCCTCGCGCCTGAAAATTGTCTCCCGCCATGGCGTGGGTTACGATGCGGTTGATGTCGCGGCCCTCAACGCGCGCGGCATTCCGCTGGCCATCGTCGGCGATGTAAACTCGCGCGCTGTCGCGGAGCACACGCTGATGCTGATGCTTAGCGCCGCGCGTTGCACGGTGGCGCACGACATCGCCAGCCGCACCGGCAATTGGCACGTGCGCAACCAGTTCCAGACCAGCGAACTCGATGGCAAGACGTTGCTGCTCATGGGTTTCGGGCGCATCGGCAGCCGTGTCGCAATCCTGGCGCAGGCCTTTGGCATGACCGTCATGGCCCACGACCCCTATGCCAGCGCCCAGGCGCTTGCCGCAGCCCGGGTCGAGGCAGTGACCGACCTAGACTTGGCTTTTGCCCGCACGGACTATGTGTCCCTGCACGCTCCCGCCGGGCCCAACGGCGCTTTGCTGGGCCGACGCGAGCTCGCTCTACTCAAGCCCACCGCCGTCGTCGTCAACTGCGCGCGCGGCGAACTCATAGACGAAGCGGCGCTGGATGAGGTGTTGCGCTCGGGACGCCTCGGCGCGGCCGCCATCGATGTCCTCGCGCAAGAACCGCCGCACAAGGATCATCCGCTGTTGCAGAACCCGCGCGTGACGATCAGCCCCCACTCCGCCGGCCTCACGCGCGAATGCGCCGCCCGGATGGCGGTGGCGTCGGTGCGGAACATTCTCGACTATTTCGCTGGCACGATCAATCGCCGTTTGGTGGTGAACGCGCGCGAATCCGCCCCAGCACTCGGAGTTAGCTGACCGGCGCAATTGGGTTCCACCGGTGACGATGGCGACTCGTCCCTCGATCCGGTTAACGGTGGCTTGCCGCTGCGGGCAAGACACCGCTCACAACGTAAATTGTGAAAGTAAAAGCATTGCAGTTTTTATTGACAAGCGAAGCTGGTTCATGCGTCACTTCGCGGGCCGCAGCCGTCGTAAGATCGAACCTTCGCAGCTATCGGGCCGGGCCCCCATCAGCGGTATCAACTGTGTCTGAGAAAAAAGCACTGGTCGCCGTTTGGGCCTTTGCGATGCAAAAATGCTTCCACTAAACTGGCAGCAGAATTTGTTGCCAGGGAGAGTTTCGGATGCCCCTGTTGGAAGTCAGCAATGTCGCCAAGAACTTCGGCGCCATTCAAGCCGTCGCCAACATGAATTTTTCGGTCGAGCCGGGCGAAGTGGTCGGCCTGATGGGCGACAACGGCGCCGGCAAGTCGACCATGGTGAAGCTGATTGCCGGCAATTTTCCGCCCAGCGAAGGTGAGATCAAAGTCGACGGCGATGTCTGCCATTTTCAGCGCCCAATTGAAGCGCGCGCCAAAGGTATCGAAGTTGTCTATCAGGACCTGGCGCTCGCCGATAACCTGACCGCGGCCGAAAATGTGTTTCTCGGACGCGAAATCAGGAAGGGTACTTGGCCATTCAATGTGCTCGACAAACAGGCGATGATCGACCGTTCGGGCGAACTGTTCGCCGAGCTGAAATCCGAGACCCGGCCGCGCGATCTGGTGAAAAAAATGTCTGGCGGCCAGCGCCAGGCTGTCGCCATCGCACGCACGCGCCTGTCCAACGCCAAGCTGGTGCTGATGGACGAGCCGACCGCCGCCATCTCGGTGCGCCAGGTCGCCGAAGTGCTGGAGTTGATCCGGCGCATGCGCGCGCAGGGCGTCGCCGTGATGCTGATCAGCCACCGCATGCCCGACGTTTTTGCCGTCAGTGACCGGATCATCGTCATGCGTCGTGGTTCCAAGGTCGCCGACAAGCACACCTCCAAGACGTCGCCGGAAGAAATCACTGGTCTGATTACGGGGGCGATCCGTGCAGCTTGACATGAAATCGGCCACGGCCGCCGAACCAGGCCACGCCGCCATCGGCGATGTCGTGACACTGAAAGAGCAGACGCTGTGGGCCCGTCTGGTCGCTGCCCAAGCCTTTTGGGTGGCGGTGGCGCTGGCGCTGCTCTACACCTACATGGCCTATCAGGAGCCGGCGTTCCGCAGCGCTGCCAACCTCTCCAATATGACCCGGAATTTCGCGCCCTTCGCCATCATGGCGCTTGGCATGACTGTGGTCATCATCACCGGCGGCATCGACCTCTCCATCGGTTCGGTCGTCGGTCTGGTGGTGATCGTCGCGGGCCTGTTCCTGACCTGGCATTATCCCTGGTACGTCGCTTTCGCGTTTGGCCTGCTGGCCGGACTGACTTGCGGCGCCATCAATGGCTATCTGATCGCCTATGTCGGCATGTCGTCGTTCGTCGTAACGCTCGGCATGCTCTCGATCGCCCGCTCGTTGGCGGTGGTCGTCTCCGGCAACCAGATGCTCTATCAGTTCGGGCCCGATGCGCCGATTGTGAAGGCGATCGGTCAGGCCAAATGGCCGGTGCATGCGCCAGTCGGTTGGGCGCCCGATTGGATGCCCGAGCTGTCGTCTCACTTCTGGGCCATGGTGCTTATGGCGCTGCTGCTCGGCTACGTGCTCAACTACAAGCCGATCGGCCGTCATCTCTATTCGATCGGAGGCAACGAGCAGGCCGCGCGGCTCACGGGCGTCCCGGTCGACCGCATCAAGTTCCTCGCCTACGTCTTTTCCAGCTTCACCACGTCGCTCGCGGCGCTGCTGCTGCTCGGCTACCAGGGCTCGGCCATCAACGCCATGGGCCAGTCCTACGAACTGCGTGTGATCGCCGGCACCATCATCGGCGGCACGGTGCTGGCGGGTGGATATGGCACGGCCTTTGGCGCCATCGTCGGCTCGGCGCTGCTCGAAGTGATCCGTAACGCCCTGCTGATGGCGGGCGTCGATTCCAATTGGCAGGGAGCATTCGTCGGCTCCTTCATCATTCT
>JANMVX010000068.1:0-2276 GCA_031393505.1 Hyphomicrobiaceae bacterium
ATCCCGCATGGCACCACCAGCATGTTCATCGACCCGCACGAGATTGCCAATGTGCTCGGCCTGCCGGGCGTAAAACTGATGCACGACGAGGCCGTCAGCCTGCCGATCAATATCTTCGTGCAAGTTCCAAGTTGCGTCCCCAGCGCGCCGGGCCTCGAAACCCCCGGAGCCACGCTCGGCCCCGCCGAGGTCGCCGAGGCCATGGGCTGGCCGGGCGTCATCGGGCTCGGCGAGATGATGAACTTTCCCGGCGTCATCGCGGGCGACGACAAGATGCTGGCCGAAATGGCCGCAACGCGAGCGGCCGGAAAAACCATCGGCGGCCACTACGCGTCTCCGGACTTGGGCCGCGCCTTCCACGCCTATGCGGCGGGCGGGCCGGCTGACGACCACGAGGGGACGCGCGCCGAGGACGTTTTCGCACGCGTGCGCCAGGGCATGCGCGCCATGCTGCGGCTGGGATCGGCCTGGTACGACGTAGCCGCGCAAGTGAAGGCCGTGACCGAGGGCGGGATCGATCCCCGGAACGTCATTCTGTGTACCGACGACAGCCATTCCGGCACGCTGCTCCACGACGGCCACATGAACCGCGTGGTGCGCCATGCCATCGCGCAGGGGCTGAAACCGATCACGGCGATCCAGATGGCGACGCTGAACACCGCGCAGCATTTCGGGCTGGAGCGCGAGCTGGGCTCGATCACGCCGGGGCGGCGCGCCGATGTGGTGATCACGTCGGATCTGGTCGCGCTGCCCATCGAGATGGTTTTTTCACGCGGAGTTCTGCTGGCAGAACACGGCAAGCTGACGGCGGACATTCCGCCCTATGCCTATCCCGCGAGCGCCAAAGCCACGGTCAAGCTTGGCAAGCATCTGACCGCCTCGGACTTCGCCATCCCCGCGCCGGCCGGGGCCAACTCCGTCACGGCCCGCGTCATCGGCGTGGTCGAGAACCAAGCCCCGACCAAGGCGCTAAAACGGACGCTCGGCGTCCGCGACGGCTTGGTGCGCATGGACCGCGCCGCCGATGTCTGCCAGATCGCGCTGGTCGAACGGCACCGGGGGACCGGTGGCGTCACCAACGCCTTCGTCTCGGGCTTCGGCTACACCGCCGACTGCGCCGTCGCCTCCACCGTCGCCCACGACAGCCACCACATGATCGTGGTCGGCACCAATGCAGCCGATATGGCGCAGGCGGCTAATCGGCTCGGCGAGGTCGGGGGCGGGGTGGTGGTTGTTTCGCAAGGGCGCGAACTCGCCCTCGTCCCGCTCCCCATCGCGGGCCTGATGTCCGACCAGCGCGCCGAGGTGGTGGCCGAACAGGCCGCGCAAATGGTCAAGGCCATGCAGGATTGCGGCTGCACGCTGAACAACGCCTTTATGCAGCATTCCCTGTTGGCGCTGGTGGTGATCCCGGAGTTGCGCATCTCCGATCTCGGCCTGATCGACGTGACGACGTTCAAACGAACGGAGTTGTTTGTGTGATTGGAACGAAAGGCGGCAATTGGTAGGGGCAACCCGTGGGTCGCCCTCGGGCAGAATACCGTGAACTGAGAGGGCGACCCACGGGTCGCCCCTACGCCACTGGCAGCGGGAACAACCCAGCAAAGGCCACCCCTTGATGCCCGCGCGCGCATCTGGCAGTAAACCCCGTAGCCCACCCCACCCGAAAGGACTTTTCCCATGCCCATCAAACGCCTCGAAGTTGGCCCGCGCATGAGTCAGGCCGTCATCCACGGCACCATGGTCTATCTGGCCGGCGTGGTGGCCGATGCGGCCAAGGGCAAGTCGGTGAAAGAGCAGACCGCGGACATTCTGGCCACCATCGACCGCCTGCTGAAGGCGGCCGGCACGACCAAACAGAAATTGATCACGACACAGATTTTCCTCGCCGACATCTCCAAATTCTCCGAGATGAACGCGGCCTGGGACGCCTGGGTGGCGCCCGGCAACACGCCCGCACGCGCCACCATCGAGGCCAAGCTGGCCGCGCCCGAGTACACGGTCGAGATCATGGTCACGGCGGCGTTGGATTAGCGCGGTTCAGACTGTTGTCGGATCGTGTTCACCGGTAGCTCAACCCCTCATCCTGTCCTTCTCCTTAAGGGCGAAGAGACGCTAGGATCGCCGGCCGTGCCGCCATCGCCCCGCTCTCCCGTTGGCGAACACTGCGAAAATACGCACAGGCCCAAGCTCGTCATACCCGCGCAGGCGGGTATCCAGCCAAGCCAGTGTTTGGCTCGACCTATGAACCACGGAAGCCTCTGATAGAGCTTGCG
>JANMVX010000077.1:0-1809 GCA_031393505.1 Hyphomicrobiaceae bacterium
GTCTTTATGATCTTGTTCTGGGTTTGCAAAAGCTCCGCCGCCTTCGTGATCGACAGGCCCGGCAGCGTGGTCGGCATGAACAGCAGTGTACCTTCGTTCAAGTTCGGCATGAACTCCGACCCGAGGCGGGTCGCCGGCCAGATGCTGACGAGCAGAACCGCCAGCGCGATGCCGATCGTCAGCGCCTTGGCTTTCAGCACGGCGGCGATGATCGGCCGGTAGACCCAGATCAGGAAGCGGTTCACCGGGTTGCTGTGCTCCGGCACGATGCGCCCACGCACGAACAGGATCATCAGGGCGGGCACCAGCGTGATCGACAACAGGGCGGCCGCTGCCATCGCGAACGTCTTGGTGAAGGCGAGCGGCTTGAACAGGCGCCCCTCCTGCGCCTCCAGCGTGAAGATCGGCAGGAACGACACCGTGATGATGAGCAGTGAGAAAAACAGCGCCGGGCCGACCTCGCTCGCCGCCTCGATCAGGACTTCGGCTCTCGGCTTGTCAGGGGGCGCGCGCTCCAGGTGCTTGTGCGCGTTCTCGATCATCTCGATCGCGGCGTCGACCATGGCGCCGATGGCGATGGCGATGCCGCCCAGGCTCATGATGTTGGAGGAGAGCCCCAGCGCGTGCATGCAGACGTAGGCGATCAGGATGCCGAGCGGTAGCGTGATGATCGCGACCAGCGCGCTGCGAACGTGCAGCAGGAACACGAAGCAGACCAGCGCGACGATCAGGCTTTCCTCGATCAGCGTGCGCTTCAAGGTGTCGATCGCGCGATGGATCAACTCCGACCGATCGTAGACCGGGATGATGCTGGTGCCCTCGGGCAAGCTCGGGATGATCTCTGCGATGCGGGCTTTGACGTTGGCGATCACGGACAGCGCGTTCTGACCATAGCGCTGGACGGCGATGCCGGAGACGACCTCGCCCTCGCCGTTCAGCTCGGTCACGCCCCGGCGCTCGTCTGGCGCCAGCTCGATCCTGGCGACGTCGCGCAGCAGGACGGGCGCGCCGCCCTCGGTCTTGAGCACGATCAGCTCCAGATCCGCGATGCCGCGAATGTAGCCGCGCCCGCGCACCATGAACTCGGTCTCGGCCAGTTCGACGACGCGCCCGCCGACATCCATGTTCGACGACCGGATCGCGTCGCGGACCTTGGTCAGCGGGATCTCGAACGACTTGAAGCGGCGCGGATCGACGACGACGCTGTACTGGCGCACGAAGCCGCCGACGCTGGCGACCTCGGCGACGCCCTCGGCCTTGGCGACCGCGAACCGCACCTGCCAGTCCTGGGTGGCGCGCAGTTCGGCCAGCGTGCGCTGGGTGGCGACGACCGCATACTGATAGACCCAGCCGACGCCGGTGGCATCAGGTCCGAGACTGGGGATGACGCCGGCCGGCAAGTTGCGCGACGCCGCACTCAGGTACTCCACAACACGCGAGCGTGCCCAGTAGATGTCGGTTCCGTCCTCGAAGATGACATAGACCAACGAGACGCCGAAAAACGAGAACCCGCGCACCACCTTCGAGCGCGGAACCGACAGCATCGCCGTCGACAGCGGGTAGGTGACCTGATCCTCGACGACCTGCGGCGCCTGGCCCGAAAACTCGGTGTAGATGATGACCTGGGTGTCCGACAGATCGGGGATCGCATCGAGCGGCACATGCGCCACGGCGTAGAGGCCGGCACCGGTGGCGAGCGCCGCACCCAGCAGGATCAGCACCAGATTGCCCGCCGACCAGCGGATGATGCGCGCGATCATCGCTTGCTCTCCGGCTGGGGCTGCAGGTTCGTTGCTCCGGCCGGCTTGT
>JANMVX010000083.1:0-1545 GCA_031393505.1 Hyphomicrobiaceae bacterium
CAGGCCCCGTGCTGATGGCGACGCTTCCGCGCTACTTCGGCGCCACGAACCCCGCCGCCTTGTAGACCGCCTGGATCGTGTCGCGGCCGACACGCTCTTCCATGTCCTTGTGGACGCTGAACATCGCCTTCTTCCACTCGCTGGTCTCGGCCGGGCTCAGCGTGTAGACCGTGCTCTTGCCGCTCGCCTTGATCTTGTCCAGCGCCTGCGCGTTCTCGGTCTCGGCGATCGCATTCGCGTACGTCGTCGCGTCCTTCATCGCCCCTTCGAGGATGCCGCGCAGCTCGGGCGTTAGGCTGTCCCAGAACTTCTTGTTCACCACCACCGCATAGGCGATGTGGCCGTGGTTCGACACCGTGATGTGCTTTTGCACCTCGTACACCTTCTGCGTGTACACATTCGAGGCGGTGTTCTCCATGCCGTCGACCACGCCCGACTGCAGCGCCTGGTACAGCTCCGAAAACGCCATCACCTGCGGAATGGCGCCGAGCGAGCGCATGTTCGCGTCGAGCACCTTCGAGCTCTGGATGCGCATTTTCAGGCCCTTGAAGTCGGCCACACGGTGCAGCGGCTTGTTCGCGCTCATCACGTCAAAGCCGTTGTCCCAGTAGGCCAGGCCGATGATGCCCTTGGGCTCCAGCTTGGCAAGCAACGCCTTGCCCACCGGGCCTTCGGTGACGGCGCGAAACGACGGCGTGTCCTTGAAGATGAAAGGCAGGTCGAAGACCTCGAAGTCCTTCACGCCGAGCGGGCCGAACTTGGCCAGCGACGGCGCCAGCATCTGCACCGAACCGAGCTGCAGCGCTTCGAGTTCTTCCTTGTCCTTGTAGAGCTGGCTGTTCGGGTACACCTCGACCTTCACGCGGCCCTTGCTGCGTTCTTCGGCAAGCTGCTTGAAGCGCTCCGAGCCCTTGCCTTTGGGCGTGTCGGGTGCGACCACGTGGCTGAACTTGATGACGACCGGTGCGGTGCTCTGGGCCAGCGTGAAGGGGGCTGCGGCCAGCAGGCCGGTAGTCAACCCAGCAGCCACGCCGAGCCGGCGGCGCAGCGCTGAAAATCGCAAGGGGCGGATGAAGGAAGAAGCCATGCGTGTCTCCGTTGAGGTGCGCCAATTCTGCCTGCGACAGGCTCGCGCAAGCGCCTGATTTGAGAGGCATCGTAAATGCCGAAGACGGGGTTCGCAAATTGGAAATTGCCGGATCGGCAGCGTTGCCCGAATATGAATGTGGGCCTCAAGACGCCCCCACAAAAGCAAGGGAGATGACATGAACCCGCTTCGCATGAAACAACTTCGCGATCTCAAGGCCTTGGCGCTGGCCGGCCTGATGGCCACCGTGTCGGGCGCAGCGTTCGCCACCGGCGTCGATGAACTTCCGGCCGACGTTCGCACCCGCCTGTACTCACCCGACATGATGGACCCGGCGCAGCCGCTCGGCCCCAGCGCCTACCGCGACTGGAAGCCCAAGAAAGGCCCGCCGTGGACCATCGGCTATGCCAGCTCCTACGCCGGCAACACCTGGCGCGCGGCGGTGATGGACCGGCTGC
>JANMVX010000123.1:0-2345 GCA_031393505.1 Hyphomicrobiaceae bacterium
GCCGAAAAGGCGCACGTCCTCAGACCAGCGGATCATCAGCCAGCCGCCGTGCTCATACCAACGCGGCATTGCATACGTCCAGCAATTGCCGTGGCGCAGCTCAGGCATCAGGGCGCGTGCCAGCACGGAAATTTGCACGCACAGCCCCATGCACAGCACGCCAAATATCCACGGGACTATGCCGACCGCGAGTAGTGCGGCGATGACGATGCGTTTCATGGCCGGATCACAGCGGAACGAACCCTTCAAGATCAGCGGCGACACCAGCGTCGAAAACTTGAATCGTCGCCAGCGCGCAGTTCCGCTGGAAAGCCTCTGCGCCCCGGATAGCCCCGCTGCGATGCCGGTAGCCCTCCCCACCGCCTTGAATCTCGCCATTCGCGGCGCGCAGCCGGAACTGCCATTCGCCGCCCGCGTTTTTCCAGACTTGGATCGCCGGCTCGCGCCGCTTGCGTTGGTTCGTGCTCATCGGATTCCTTTCCGCCAATCGCTTGGCTTGATGGGGTTCGGGACAGCCCACAAGCCCACGCCATCTGCGCGCGCCTTGGCTTCGAGCTTCGGGAATTGCGAGCGCTTGCTGGCCATGTAGGCCCAGGCCTGCCCGCGCCGCAGTTGCTCGGCATTCACGTTCAAGCCGGCGCACTCGACTTGCGCCACCATCCGGCCGTATCGGTCGGTGGCGGTGCGGTGAAGGGTCGCCGGCTGCTTCAGGCACATCTCGACGAGCGATGCCTTTGATTCGCGACCGCCCGGCTGCTCTTCAATGTGAAAGGTCTTGTGGACGATCTCGGGCGCGTCGATGCCTGCCAACCGCACGCTGATCGCCTTCACGCGCGCCGGACACTGCACCTTGATGGAGTCCCCGTCTGCAACGCCGATGACCAGACAGGCGACCAGCAGGCTGGTGCTCACGGCGTCGCCGCTTTCTGTGCTGCCAAGTCGTCGGCGATGGCGGCGTCATCCAGCGCCACTGCGGCGTTGAAGTCCTCCATCGTCATGTCGACGCCTGTGCCCTTGGCGGTCATCGCCGCATTCAGCAGCGCAGCGGCAGCGGTCACGGCGGCAGCGGCGATCGGCCCGAAGGCCGGGGCGACCGACTGGGCGACGGCCACGCCGGCGGCGATTGATGCTTGGGTGTTCGCGTCCATTACTTCTTCTCCAGTTCGGTCTTGATGGCGTCTGCGGACTTCTGGTTCGCAGCGATCGTGGCGGTGTCTTGCGCAGCGACCGCCGCCTTGATGCCGGTGGCCAGCAGCGTGAGGTTCGCCTGCGTCTCCTGGTCATCGGCGACGCTGATCTTGCCGGCGCGCAGAGCGGCGGTGGCCACTTGGCGTGCGGCCGTGACGCTCTTCATGGCGATGACTTCCTTGTCGAGCAGGGTGCTGGTGGCGCACGCGACCACAGCGGCGAGCAGCAGCGCGCCGAGCGCCAGGCGGATGGATCGGAGAGGCTTCATGGGAATGTCCTTTCTTGGGACGGTTGAGGAACTATTCAAAATCGACTTTGCACCGGTCATGGCGTGTGCTTCTTCTCAGTTCAAATCGACAGCAAGTTAGATGCGATCCGCCTCGCCCACCCTCTGGAATATGACGGCCATGTCGGCAATTCAGCCATGAATGCCAGCCGCGCGCCGTTGAAATTGGCCGCCATCTTGGCCGGCGATGCCGCATTCAAAGCCTGCAAGGTGGCCGGTCCAATCACGCCGTCTACGGCCACACCGACGGCGCGCTGCACGATCCTGATGGACGCGGAAACTCCGCTGTTGACCGCCATGTCGAACACATCGAAACGGATACCCTCGGGCATGGCGTCGCACTTGGCCACCAGCCAGAAGTCGCGCAGGTAGATTGCTTTCGCGCGCTCCAGCGTCAGGCCGGCTATATCTTCATTCGGGTAGCTTCGCTGGCTGATGCCGTACTTCGTCGCGCCGCCGGGATCGCCCCGGCTATCAACGTAGCCGCCCTCGTGACCAACGAGGCGCTCGAACGCATTCTCGAATGTCATCATGGCGCTGGCTCCGCATGGAACTTGTCGCGCAGCGCCGCCGTTTGCGAATTTGCTTCCGCCTTTGCCTCCGCGTTCTCGGCCAGTTTCGTCGCCAGGCGTTGCAATCGGGTGAGTGCCGCTGGACTCGCTCCCGGGTACAGCAACTTGAACGCCGTGATGAACTTGTCTTCCGACTCCTCTGGCTTTTGGGCCACCTCCACGATCTCGACCAGCGCCGGCAAAGCCTCGGGAGCTGGCGGCACCGGATCAGCCGCCGGCACGCCATCGGTGACGACGCTGACCGGTGGCGTCAAACTCACCTGCGGCCACACGCGCACCGCCAGCCCGACGATCGTTGC
>JANMVX010000124.1:0-20426 GCA_031393505.1 Hyphomicrobiaceae bacterium
GCCATCGCCCCGCTCTCCCGTTGGCGAACACTGCGAAAATACGCACAGGCCCAAGCTCGTCATACCCGCGCAGGCGGGTATCCAGCCAAGCCAGTGTTTGGCTCGACCTATGAACCACGGAAGCCTCTGATAGAGCTTGCGTTTTCGGATCGGCTGGCGACCGTACCACTAGCTTGGCTGGATTCCCGCCTGCGCGGGAATGACGATTCTGCTCAGACTCCGAGCATATTTCAGAGACCTCCCTTGGGGAGAAGGCCCGGGTGACACCAACCTTCGTGGATGCTGACTCATCATTGATTTGTAGGGGCGCACTGCTGTGCGCCCCTACAAAACTGGCGTCCGGTTCCACACGAGACGATGGGTCAAGATCAAAGCAGGTTGGTATGTGGGGTGGCTGCGGAAACCGGCAGATCAACTTGGCTCGCTCAGCAGCGAGTCCCGCTGTCCCGAACGACAATCGCCCGCCGCTGCGAACCTGGCGTACCGTCCGAACGCCGCGCCCGGACGTGCGTTATCGAACGCAAGCCCCGCCGCTAAAGCGAATTGGTGTTGAACGTTTCGCAATCCTGCGGGTTGCCGCTGTCCAGGCCGCGGCGCAGCCAGCGCATGCGCTGTTCGGCCGAGCCGTGCGTAAAGGCATCCGGCACGATGCGGCCGGTCGCCTGCTTTTGCAGCGTGTCGTCGCCGATGGCGTGGGCCGCGTTCATGCCGCCCTCCAGATCGTTCGGTTCGATGGTGAGCTGCTTGGATTTCGCGGCATTGTTGAACCAGACGCCGGCGAAGCAGTCGGCTTGCAGCTCCATACGCACCTGCAGGGCGTTGCCGTCCTTCTGGCTGATCTTTTCCTTGTACGCCATGACCTGATCGGCGATGCCCAGGCGCTTTTGCACGTGGTGGCCGATTTCATGCGCCACCACATAGGCCTGCGCGAAATTGCCGGGCACGCCAAAGCGCGTCGCAAGTTCCTTGTAGAAGGTCAGATCGAGATAAACCTTCTCATCCTCGGGGCAATAGAACGGCCCCATGGCGGCCTGGCCGGCGCCGCATCCGGTGCGGGTCTGGGAATCGTACAGCACCAGGGTGGGCGCGCCGTAAGTCTTGCCCATGGCCTGCAAGGCGGGGGTCCAATATTCGCGCGTGCTCAGCAGCACCTGCTTGACGTAGTGGTCGAGCGGATCGGCGCCGGGCTTGATGCCGCCAGCGCCCACGCCGGCATTGGCCGCCTGGCCGCCCGGCAGGCCCGGAACGTTCCACTGTGGCAGCGATTGGCCTTGCTGGTCCTGGCTTGGCATCGGGAACGATGTGTCGCCGCCGCCCATGAACGGCCTGAGATCGATGCCGAAAATGAGGTAGGCGCCGAGCATCAGCAGCAGGCCGACGATCCCGATGCCGCCACGCCCGCCGATCGAGACCGGGATCTGCAGCCCGCCGTCGGCGCTGCCGTAGGAGCCGCCCTGTCCGCGGCGATCCTCCACATCGGTGCTTTCGCGATCATCGTTGAATTTGACCATGATGGGAGACCCTTGGACGGCGTTTCAAACGCGTTGTCTTGCGGTGTCTCTTTTGGCATGTGCGCTCAGGCTCCCGCAAGGGGAACCTGAGCGCTCCAAGCCACTACTGCTGCAAGCCGTAGGGCACCGTGGCCTCGTTGCGGATCGCAGCGGGAATGCGCGGCTGTTCGAACCCGGGACGGGACAGTACAGGCCCGATGACGCCCTTGGTGCGCCGGGTCGAGTCCAGAATGGCCGGCGTCATCTCGACGATCACCGCGACCGCCTCGCCTTCCGGATAGGGTTTTGGCGTCCCGAGCGGGCGCACGCGCCACTCCATGGAGAGCATCAGCTTCAGCAGAAACGTGTCGATGACGCTGGTGACCTGGCGCACATTGTTGGCCAGGCAATATTCGATCATGCCGGCGCACAGCACGCCGACCAGCCAGTCGCGCACCGCCCGGCTGGACTTGAACGGGGCGACGTAAAACCGCGTGAGTTCAAGGATGTCGACGCCCGTGGGCACGCCCTCCAAGGCCAGATGCGGGAAGAGTTCGCCCAGAATATGCGGTCTGGTGGTCGGCAGCAGGCGAAGGCCGGCCAGGATCTCGTCCTCGGCGTCCAAAGCCACCAGATAGATCGCCGCCGAGGTGTCGAATTCGTCGCGCTCCTGGTCGCCGATCGGCTTGAGACCTCCCCATTTGCGGCGCTTCACATAGATCTCGTAGCGCTGACGATACATCTGTTCGAACAGCGCGCGATTGCGCCCTTCGTCCTTGCCCGAATACGCAAACATCATCACCCGACCTCCAACTGACATGGGAGGGGGCAGCTTTAGGCTTGGTTTATTTTCCGTTAAGCCGGGTAACCGCCTAGGTTACATTCGGCAACGGCGCGGTCTAACGTCCCCGTCACGCAGGTGCAGGTCGTGACTTAAGTCCGCGTCGCGCAGAAAAGCCGCGAGCGCGTGACGCCGCCGGGGCGCTTGTAGGGAGGCGATTGCATGAGCTAACTGGTTGACTGATAGGATATAATTGGAATTACTGATTCAAAGCATCAACTGTGCTGGTTGTCGCTTGCCGTGCGGCGCTCCAGGGCAATGAATGCTGTTGCGCGGTGGGGTGTGCCAGCGCGCTCCGGAATCGGACTGCCGTCATCGTTGTCAGTTGGCCAAGCGGCCCAAGCGCAGCGCGGCGACAATGGCCTGCACGCGGGTGGCGACGCCGAATTTCCGTTTGGCGTTTTCGATGTGGTAATTGACGGTTTTGGAACTGATGACCAAAATGGAGCCAATCTCCCAATCCGACTTGCCGGCTGCGGCCCAGCGCAGGCATTCCATCTCGCGCTCGGTCAGATCAAAGCGGCTCTGCGCTTCGGTGCGGCGCAGCGTGGTGAGTTTGTTGTGCAGGTAGATCGAGGCCAGCGTCACCGCCCCGCGGCTCTCTTCGTTGATCATCGGGTCGCGGCCGGCCAGGCTGACCAGCCCGGTGTAGCCGCCGGCCTGATAAATCGGCACCGTGAAACCTTGGCGCAGCCCCATAGTGGCGCTCTCCGCCATGATCTGCCGTTCCAGCGCTTCGAGCGGGCGGCGCTCGGCGACCTCGGACCACAGGAAGGGGTGATAGTTGATGAACAGCTCGCGGACCACGGGATCGACGGAAATGTATTCTTTTTCACCATAATGCTGCACCCAATCCTCCGGATAGGTGTTCAGCAGGAAGCTTGAGCTCAAATCTTCGCCTGGTTCGGGCACGCGCATGCAAATGGTGTTGGAAAACCCGAGTTTGTCCGCATAAGCCGAGAACAACGGCAGCGCCGCCTGCGACGCCTCGACGCTATCGAGATTGGCGACAAACTCCAAGGTCAGCACTTCGACTTCACGTTGAGACACCAATGCCCCCACTGTTCCAGGACGTTATTTGCCGACGGGTGAAGTCATATTGCATCAGATTGCCTAACGAAATTCGAGCGATCAAACAACCTGTAGTTGCGCACAGAGTTGTCGCTCGTACGAGTAAAGGCTCCGTGAACGGTCCACACGCGGTTGGCGCGCCAAAGGCCGCGCGCTGACGGTTAAACTTACGGTTGAGGCGCGCGTTCTGTTTTCGTTTATGGTGCTCACTACGTATTATGGCAGCCATCGATACACCCCAGCCCCAAACCGCCGCTGTCAGGCTAGGTGATCACCTGGGTGGCTTTGGCGCATACCAGATTTGCGAAAATGGCATATCAAACCGAGTAGTTACCGAATCAATTTGGTCAACCTCGGCCTAGCGCTTTGCCTTTTTGGCTTTTGAACCAGCAGGCGCCTTGACGGCAGCCGCCGTCTTCTTGGCCGGAGCTGGCTTTGTGCTGGTCGTGTCCGCAACTTTTGCTGGTTTGGCGGCGGGCTCGGCAACCGGCGCCGCCTGTGCAGCCGGCGCGATTGTCACGGCGATGGGGCAGCGGAACAGGACGTCAGCTGAAATTTGTACATAGCGTTGGATGCGTTGCAGTTTGTCGGCGGCGAGCGCTTTGGCGTCTTCGGGCTGGAGATGCAGATCGCCAGCAACGCCAGCGGTTTCCAGCGCCGTCTTCTCCTTGTCGAGATCGGCGCAGACAGCGGTGTCCAGAGGGCGGCCAAACGCCAGGCCAGGCGCAAGTCCCGAGCCGGCCAACAGGGCCACGCCAACAACAACAGCAATCTTTCGCACGCGTTCGCCCCTGGACTTAGCCCCAGCCTTGGATGCCATGACCTCAAGCGTCCGGCAAGCCGGACGCGTCGTTCTGAAGCTCACCCTCGATAGGCGGCAATAATGCCCAAAAAGTCGGCGGCTTTCAGGCTGGCGCCGCCGACCAGCGCACCGTTCACGTCGGGGACGGACATGAGCTCCTTGGCATTAGCGGGCTTCACCGAACCGCCGTAGAGGATGCGTACAGCAACGCCCTCCGCCCCCATCAGGCTGGAAAGTTTTTGCCGCAGCATGGCGTGAACCGCAGCCACGTCGGCGGTGCTCGCCGTGAGACCGGTGCCGATGGCCCACACCGGCTCATAGGCGATCACGGTGTTGGCCGCGGTCGCTCCCTTGGGCAACGATCCGGCGATTTGGCGGGCCACCACTTCCAAGGTCAGCCCGGACTGGCGCTGGCCCGCGGTCTCACCGACGCAGACGATTGCGATCAGCCCGGCCCGCAAGGCCGCCTCGGCCTTGGCCTTGACGTCGCGGTCATGCTCGCCGTGATCGGCGCGGCGTTCCGAATGGCCGACGATCACCGCCGTGGCGCCAACATCGGCCAACATTTCCGCCGAGACGTCGCCGGTATGAGCGCCGGTCGCATTGGCATGGCAATCCTGCGCCCCGATCTGCACGCCGCGCGCCGAAACTGCCGCCGCGAGGCCCGAAATCAGCGGAAACGGCGGGCAAAGCATGACGTCGCATTTCGCCTCGCCGCCGGCCGCCAAGCCCTCGGCCAGCGCATCGGCCTCGCCGAGACTGGCCCGCAGGCCGTTCATCTTCCAGTTTCCGGCCACCAAAGGACGCATTCCCAACCCCATTTCCCGTTTGCCATGCCATAAGCCAAGTTGTCTTTTTACTCAAACTCTTGCCGGTCAGGCGAGGCCTACCTATAACGGCCCCTGATACGGGTGTGGCGTCACCGTCCCCCGCACCCCATCGCAGCACCGCAACGCTCTTACGCGATCGCCAAGGATCCAACAACTCATGCTCGACTCATTGCGCCAGGGCGCCAACAGCTGGCTGGCCAAACTGCTGATGGCCCTGCTCGTCGTCAGCTTCATGGTCTGGGGCGTGCGCTACAATCAGGACGGCGGCGGCGCCAACACGCTGCTGCAGGTGGCGGGGCAGAACATCACCACCGATACCTACCGCAGGCTGTTCAACCAGGAATTGAGTAATCTGGAGCAGCAGACGCGCCAGCGCATCGAACCGGCCATGGCGCATCAGTTCGGGCTCGATGAGCGCATCATTTCCGGGCTGTTGGTCGACGGTCACGCTCGCGTGCTCAACCTCGGCCTCAGCGACGATGCGCTGTTGACCCTGATCCAGAGCAACAAGGCCTTCCAGGCCGCGGATGGCAAATTCGATCCGGCGGCGTTGCGCTACATGCTGCAGAACCGCCAGATGTCCGAGAGCGCCTATTTCGACACCATCAAGCGCGATAGCATCCGCGGGCAGTTGGTGGGCAGCCTTAGCGAGGGCGCGCCCGCACCAATGGCGCTGGTGGACGCGGTGAACCAGTTCGAGGGTGAACAGCGCGCCATCGATTACTTCATTGTGCCCGCGAGCAAAGCGCCAGTTGCCGCAAAGCCCGACGAGGCCAAGCTCAAGGCCTATTTTGAGGCGCATCCGGAAGACTATCGCGCGCCGGAGTACCGCGCGGTGGGCGTTTTCCTGGCCTCTCCGGACGACATCAAGGACCCAAGCAAAGTCTCGGATGATGAGGCCAAGGCCATCTACGAGACCAACCGGGGGCAGTACGAAAAGCTCGAAAAGCGCCATGTGCAGCTGATGAGTTTTCAGGACAAGGCGGCGTCCGGCAAGGCCTTCTCCGCACTCAAGTCCGGCAAGGACTTCATGGCCGTCGCCAAGGAGATGGGCTTGGCTGAAAAGGACGTTGACCGCGGCATGATCGCCAAGAAAGACCTGTTGGACAGCGTCGTAGCCCAGGCCGCCTTCAAACTGGCCAAGGACATGGTCAGCGATCCGATCGAGGGCGCATTGGCCATCGCCATTGTGCGCGTCACGGCGATCCAGCCCGGCAGCATCACGCCGTTGGACGAGGTGAAGGACAAGATCAAAGACACCCGCGCACGCGAATTGGCGTCCAAGTTAATGGTGGAGTTCCGCGGCAAGATCGAGGACGACCGGGCCGGCGGCAAGCAGCTGAAGGAGCTGCCGGGCAAGTATCCGTTCAAATACATCGATCTGCCCTTTGCGTCCGCTACCGGAGACGGCGTCAACGGCAAACCGGTCCCGACCAAGCTGCCCAACCTGCCGGCGCTGTTGAAGGCTGGCTTTGCCGGCGATGTCGGGGTCGAGACCGATCCTATCGATCTGGGCAAGGACGGTTGGGCCTGGGTCGAGGTGAAGGAGGTCAAGGCGTCGCGCGTGAAGGACTTTGCCGAGGTGAAAGTGGACGTCGAGAAGGCGACGCTGGAAGCCGATACCGCCGCCGCGCTCTCCAAGTTCACGGGGGAGCTGGCCGAGCGGGCCAACAAAGGCGAGGACCTGGCCAAGATCGCCAAGGAGTTGGGACTTGAGGTGAAGACCGCCAAGGATCTGACCCGCAACGCCAAGAACGCGGACCTGTCGCCAGGCGCCATTCAGCTCGGCTTTGCCCAGGCCAAGGGCGCCGCCGCTTCCACGCTGGCCGTGGACGGCGCGTCGCGCCTCGTGATGCGCCTGACCGGCGTGACGCCAGCCAAGCCCCTGGACGCCGAGAAGGCCAAGGCCGCCGGCAAACAGCTGTCGCAACAACTGTCCGGCGCCCTGGAGGCGCAATATCTGGGCGGCTTGCAGACCTCGCTCGGCCTGACGCGCAACGAAGCCCTGTTCCGCCAGATGGTCGGCACCGCGGCAGCAGATGGCGGGTCGGATCAGTAGCGCCGTTTGATACGGAACGACTTGCTTTTAACCCACTGTCGACGGCGCCAACGGCGTAGGGGCGACCCACGGGTCGCCCTCGGGCAGTGTGGCAAGCGGTTAGAGGGCGACCCACGGGTCGCCCCTACGCCGCTCCGTCCTATTGGTGTTCACATGAAGCGAACCGGACAACGTTCCAAATGACCCGCGCGCCCGCGACCGACCAACCCATCGCCGTCCAACCGGACGCGCGGGTTTTCGCACGCGCTTTTGAAGCGGGCACGCCCCAAGTGGTCTGGACCCGGCTGGTCGCAGACCTCGAAACGCCCGTCTCGGCGGCGCTGAAACTGGTCAGCGACCGGCCCATGAGTTTTCTGCTGGAATCGGTCGAAGGCGGCTCCGTGCGCGGACGATATTCGGTGATCGGCTTTGCCCCAGACATCGTCTGGCGCGCCTTCGGCGACAAGCCCGAGATCAACCGCACGCCAGAACGCGCGCCCGAAAAATTCAAGCCCATGAAGGGCGGCACGCTGAGGGCCCTGCGCGCACTGCTGGACGAATCCCGCATCGACCTGCCGGCCAGTCTGCCGCCGATGGCCGCCGGCGTGTTCGGCCACATGGGCTACGACACCGTGCGGCTGGTGGAAAAACTGCCCGCCGAAAAGCCCGATCCCTACGGCGTGCCCGACAGCCTTCTCATGCGCCCGACGCTGATGGTCATCTTCGACGCCGTGAAGGACGAGATGCTGGTCTGCACCCCGGTGCGCCCGGCAAAAGGCGTCACGGCGGACGCGGCCCTGGCCGCCGCCGCCGAGCGCCTCTCCGAGGTCGTCACCGCTCTGGAAGGCCCGCTCCCGCACAGCCCGGCCGGTGAGCCCGACGCCACGCCGGCGACGATCCTGCCGGCCGGCAATACGACGCCGGCGCAGTATATGAAAATGGTCCGTCAGGCCAAGGAGTATATTCTCGCCGGCGACATTTTCCAGGTCGTGCTGTCGCAGCGCTTTTCAACGCCTTTCACGCTGCCGTCCTTCGCGCTCTACCGGGCGCTGCGCCGCACCAATCCCTCGCCGTTCCTGTTCCATCTCGATTTCGGCGCCTACGCTCTGATCGGCTCCTCGCCGGAAATTTTGGTACGCGCGAGAGATGGCGAAGTGACCATCCGCCCGATCGCGGGCACGCGCCCGCGTGGAAAAACGCCCGAGGAGGATAAGGCGCTGGCCGCCGAACTGCTGTCCGACGAGAAGGAACTGGCTGAGCACCTGATGCTGCTCGATCTCGGCCGCAACGATGTCGGCCGCGTCGCCGAAATCGGCAGCGTGAAAGTCACGGACAAATTCTTCCTGGAATACTACAGCCACGTCATACACATCGTCTCGAACGTCACGGGACGGCTGGACGCCGAACATGACGCCATCGACGCGCTGATGGCCGGTTTCCCAGCCGGCACCGTCTCGGGCGCGCCAAAAGTGCGGGCCATGCAGATCATCGATGAGCTGGAAAAGGACAAGCGCGGCCCCTATGGCGGCTGCGTCGGCTATTTCTCGGCCACCGGCCAGATGGACACCTGCATCGTTCTGCGTACGGCGTTGTTGAAAGACGGCGTCATGCACGTGCAGGCTGGCGCCGGAATCGTGATGGATTCCTCGCCCGACATGGAGCAGGCCGAGTGCCGCGCCAAGGCCGAGGCCCTGTTCCGCGCCGCTGAAGAGGCGGTTCGCTTCGCAAAATCCGGACGTAGGAGAGGTTGATGGCCAAGGCAGTTCGTACAAGCGCTCCCACTCTGACGCTCAGTTTGCTGCGGCACGCCAAGTCGACCCACGACGATTTCACGGGTCCCGATATCGAACGCCCGCTGAACAAGCGCGGCGACCGCAACGCCGCCGCCATGGGCATCTGGATGGGCGCTTCGGGCATCGCTCCCGCCCGCATCCTGTGCTCGCCCGCCCAACGCACGCGCCAGACCCTCGCCCATGTGTTGCCGCATCTGCCGGGCAAACCGAGCGTCGCGCAACCGGACGACCTCTATCTCGCCGGCCCCCTCGTGTTGTTGAAGCACCTGCACGCGGTCGCCGCGACCGACGCCTACGTCCTGATGATCGGTCACAACCCCGGACTGCACGCCCTCGCGCTCGACCTGATCGCCAACGGTCCGCAAGACCGCATCGGCCTGCTCGGCCGCAAACTGCCAACCTGCGGATTGGTCGTGATCCGGTTCGAACTGGCGAGCTGGAGTGACGTGGTGGCCGGAACCGGCACGCTGGTGAGTTTCACCCGGCCTGGGGAGTTGGAGTAGCCGACGGTTCGCGTGCGCAGGTGTCATCCTCGGGCTTGTCCCGAGGATCCATCCATCGGCGGGCTGCGCGGTCTCGGGCGGCCAACAGCGTTCGAGCGTACGGAGCCATGGATCCTCGGGACAAGCCCGAGGATGACACATGTTGAGGGGCCGGACAGTCTCGCAACTGGACTGGCGACTGCGCCCCTTTTCCCCTATAGAGGCGCCTCGCAATCCGCCGCCTTTGGAGCCACCGCCCCCGAATGCCGAAAATCACCTACATCGAACACACCGGAAAAACCCACGAGATCGCCGCCGAAAACGGCTTTACCGTCATGGAGATGGCGATCCGCAATTCCGTGCCCGGCATCACGGCCGAATGCGGCGGCGCCTGCGCCTGCGCCACCTGCCACGTCTATGTCGACGATGCCTGGAAGGCGGCGACGGGCGCGCCCTCGCAGATGGAGGAGGACATGCTCGATTTCGCCCACGACGTGCGGCCAACCTCGCGGCTGAGCTGCCAGATCAAGGTCAAGCCCGAGTACGACGGGCTGGTGGTGCGCATTCCGGAAAAACAGGCCTGAGTTCGGGCAAAACTGCGCAACTGGCGGCTTGGCCCCAGCGCATTGCGCGCAATGGCGCTTTCGCGCGCGCGCCGTGACGGCAATCCCATGTCGGGACAGCGACTTGCCTTCCGCACGCTTTGCTGCATTTAGGAGCCGCAATTCCATTTGATCGCCCTAGGAGTCCGCTTCGCATGTCCGCCCACGATCACGTTAGCCCCATCGAAACCGACGCCCTCATCATCGGCGCAGGCCCTTGCGGCCTGTTCGCCGTCTTCGAACTCGGGCTTCTTGATATTCAAGCGCACGTGGTCGACATCCTCGACCGCGCTGGCGGACAGTGCACGGAGCTTTATCCGGAAAAACCGATCTACGATATCCCCGCGCTCCCGATTGTCAGCGGCCAGGAACTGACCGACGCCCTGATGCTGCAAGCCAAACCGTTCAAGCCGCAATTCCACTATTCGCAGCAGGTCGAGAGCCTGCGCCGCGAGCCCGACGGCCGCTTCCACGTCACCACCGACGCCGGAACCGCCTTCCGCTGCAAAGTCGTGGTGATCGCGGCCGGCGGCGGCTCGTTCACGCCCAAACGCCCGCCGCTGCCCGGCATCGAGGCTTTTGAGGGCACGTCGGTGTTCTACTCGGTGCGCAAAATGGATGCCTTCAAGGGCAAGGACGTGCTGATCGTCGGCGGCGGCGACAGCGCGCTGGACTGGACGCTGAACCTTCAGAAGGTCGCCAAAAGCCTGACCCTGCTGCACCGCCGCGACGACTTCCGCGCCGCGCCAAAATCCGTCAACGACATGCGCGAGCTGGTGGCCGAGGGGAAGGTGACCCTCGTGATCGGCCAGGCGACCGCGCTGAAGGGGACGGGCAAGGAGCTGGAAGAGGTGACGATCCGCAAGGCCGATAACAGCGAAATGCAGCTGCCGGTGAATCGCATGATGCCGTTCTTCGGGCTGACCATGAAGCTCGGCCCGATCGCGAATTGGGGCTTGAATCTTGAACACAATCTGGTTCCGGTGGACACGGAGAAATTCCAATCGAGCGAGAAGGGCATCTTCGCCATCGGCGACATCAACCATTATCCGGGCAAGCTGAAACTGATCCTAAGCGGTTTCCATGAGGCCGCGCTGATGGCGCAGGCGGCGAACCGGATTGTCTATCCGGATAAGAAAGTGGTGTTCCAGTACACGACGTCATCGTCGAGTTTGCAGAGGAAGTTGGGGGTGAAGTAGGTTGGGTCAAGCGTTTCAGCGCGACCCAACATTCACGGGCGGAGTTTGTGGCGTTGGGTCGCGCGAAGACGCTTGACCCAACCTACACTCAGCACTCTGATCAAGGCGGGCGCATGGAGTGAGGTCGACTGTAATGGCAGCTAAATATTCGAGCCGGATCGCACAGGTCGTGCACGAAGCGGCGGCCGACGCCCACGAGGCTGGGGCCATGACCAAGACGACCATGCGAAAATTCGATGTGCTTTGCCTCGCCGATGTCGACGAATTGTCCCCTGAAGATATCCAAGCGCTGCGCACACGCGAGAACGTAAGCCAAGCCGTGCTGGCGCGGCATCTGAAGGTCACCACTGGGCTTATCAGTCAGTGGGAACGGGGCGAGCGGCGTCCTGGCGGTCCGGCGCTGACCTTGCTGTCGCTGATAAAACGAAAAGGCCTTGCGGTGCTCTCCGGATAATTTCCCCGCCCTTGCACCCGCCCCATTCCCACCCTACCTGTTGGCCCGCAAACCAGCGGGACCCCATGCGCCTCGAACGCCTTTCCTCCGACGCCACGGACGCGTTGCGCCATGCCGGCGCCTACGCCAGCGATCTTGTGCGCCCGAACGTCCGGCTCGGCGTCACCGGCCTTGCCCGCGCGGGAAAAACCATTTTCATCACGGCGTTGGTGCACAATCTCATCGCGGGCGGAAAACTGCCGTTTCTGCGCGCGCAGGGCGAGGGACGGCTGTTGCGCGCCTGGCTGGAGCCGCAGCCCGACGACGATGTTCCGCGCTTTCAGATCGAGGATCATCTCGGCTGCCTGATGGCCAATCCGCCGCGCTGGCCCGAGAGCACGCGGCGCATCAGCCAGCTGCGGCTGACGCTGGAATATGCGCCGCAGAGCCTGTGGCGGCATGTGACCGGCACGCGGCGGCTGGCGGTCGACATCGTCGATTATCCCGGCGAGTGGCTGCTCGATCTGCCGCTGCTGGGGCAGACGTTTGAGGCGTGGTCGGAGGGCTGCCTGACGGAAGCCACGCGCGCGGATCGCTCCGTGGCCGCTGCGCCGTTCCTGCAGTTCCTGGGCGGCCTCGAGGCCTCACCCGTGGAGGCCGAGCCAATCGCCATCAAGGGCGCCGAGCTTTACCGGACGTATTTGCGCGCCTGCCGGCAGCGCGACCATGTCTATACCGGACTGACGCCGGGACGCTTTTTGATGCCGGGCGATCTCGACGGTTCTCCCGCTTTGACGTTTTTCCCTCTGCCTACGGAGCGAAAAGGTGCGCTCGCCACGCTGCTCGCGCGCCGCTTCGAGGCCTACAAAACCCATGTGGTAAAACCGTTTTTCCGCGATCATTTTTCCCGTCTCGATCGCCAGATCGTGCTCGTCGATGTGCTCGGCGCGCTGGACGCGGGAACGTCGGCGGTGGCCGATCTCGGCGCGTCATTGGACTCCGTACTCGGAGCGTTCCGCCCCGGCGCCAACACCTGGTTGTCCTCCATCCTGGCGCGAAAAATTGATCGCATCTTGTTCGCCGCCACCAAGGCCGATCATCTCCACCACACGGCGCACGACCGGCTGGAGGCGATCCTTGGGCGGATGGTCGGCAAGGCGATCAGCCGCGCACAATTCGCCGGGGCGCAGGTGCGCGTGCAGGCGCTGGCGGGAATTCGGGCGACGCGCGAGGCCGAACTGCCCGGCGTCAAAGGAGCGCCGCCGCTGCCGTGCATCATGGGCGTGCCGCTCGCGGGCGAAGTTTTTGGCGCTCGCACGTTTGATGGAACGCAGGAGATCGGTCTGTTTCCCGGCGATCTTCCGGTCAACCCGGACGAGGCCCTGGGGGCGGCGGGGGCAAGTCTCGCCGGCGCGCTGCGTTTTCCGCGTTTCCGTCCACCGCTGATTGCTCCGACTGCGTCGCAACCGACGCCGCCCTTTCCGAACATCCGGCTGGACCGCGCGATCGAGTTTCTGATTGGGGACAGACTGGCATGACCGACAGCCCGCGCCGCCAGCCCCAGATGTTCGATCCCGACGATCCGCGCCTGCGCTCAGCGAGCGTCGAGGCGGCGACCTTTGATCATCCCGGAGCGGATGATCCTGATACGCTCGACCCGCCGCCAAAACCACCGGCGTTGCGCATGCCGACCGCCGAAGACCTGCAGCGCGGCGTCAGCTGGGGGTTTTGGCTGGCGGGATCGGCGCTCAGTCTGCTGATCTTATCGTTCGCGCTGCGCTTCTGGACCTTCGTGTGGGATCTCTTCCTGCGCAACGACTGGATCGGCTGGGTCGCCGTGGTTCTGGCGGCCATCCTGCTGTTGTCATTGACTGTTCTGCTCGGCCGCGAGGTGGTCGGCGTGTTACGCCTCGCCAAGGTGCAGCGCCTGCGCAAGTGCGCCGAGCTGAGCCTGGACCCCGTGAATGGCTCCTCCAAACGGCGCGCCGAGCAACTGGCCGTGGCCGTCGACGTGCGCGCGCTCTATGCCGGCCGCCCCGAACTGGCTTGGTCGCGGGCGCGCCTGGCCGGGCACGACAAGACCATTATGAGCGGCACGGAGCGCCTGGCGCTGCTCGACCGTGAGCTGCTGGCGGTGGTGGACGATCAGGCCAAGGCTGCCATCGCCCAGTCGGCGCGGCGCGTCGCCGTGGTCACCGCCATCACGCCCTTCGCGATCTTCGATATGGGTTTCGTGCTCTACGAGAACCTGCGCATGCTGCGGCGCATCGCGACCATCTACGGCGGCCGCCCCGGCTATGCCGCGCTGCTGCGCCTGGCCAGCCGCGTCGTCGCCTATGTGGTCGCCAGCGGCGGCCTGGCGCTCACGGACGATCTCCTGGGGCAGTTCATCGGCCAGGGGCTGGCCAAGCGGCTTTCCGCACGCGCCGGTCAGGGCATGTTCAACGGCGGCCTGACGGTGCGGCTCGGCATCGCGGCCATCGACTTGACGCGCCCGCTGCCCTTCATCGAAGCCAAGCGGCCGCGCTTCCGCGATCTCGCTTTGGAAGTTTCGCGTGGACTGACAGGAGCGAAAACACCTGAAAGCAGCGCGGTCTGATCTTCTCCTCTCCCCCTAAAGAGGGGGAGAGGATGTCGCCCACCCGCGCGGAGGCGCAAAAGAAAAGAGCGCGACGCCGAGGAAGCAGCGACAGGTGAGGGGCAGACACTTGCTCCGTACCGGTCGCACCAGGAGCCGAGCCAGCAGCGGCCCCTCATCGACCGCGTGGCTCTTGGCGCTGAAGAAGCGCCTGCGAGACGCGGTCTCCTCTCCCCCGGAAAACGGGGGAGAGGAGAGTCCGCAGCTACTTCTTCACCGTGCCGGCATTCGCCGCCGGCTCAGTTGCGGCGGCCGTGGACGTCGCCGCCTTGCTGTCCTTCGGCTTGGCTTCGGCCGGTGTCGGCTCGACCGGCTTGGGTGGCGCGGTTTCCGAGGTCACTTTGGGCGCGGCCTGTTCGGCCTGGGCGTCCCAGAACTGTTGCAGGTGTTTTTCCACGATCTGGTCATAGGCGCCCGACGCCTTCAGTTTGTCGATGGCGTTGTTGACGTAATAGAGCATGGTGCGCGCGTTGGGATGCGTCTTGGCGATGATGACATGCAGCGTCAGGATCGACAGCGGTTTTTCCACCACCCGGATCTTCGACTGCAGATCCAACCGCACCATGGCGGCGCGGCCCGTCAGCTCGTTGATCGGCACCGCGTCCACACTACCGTCCATCAGCAGCTTCAGGCACTCTTCCACCGTCGGCGGGTTGAGCAGCGTGACCTTCTTGCCCTTGATCCAGTTGCGGCCCTTGTCGTCGAGATCAAAAGTCCAGTAACCGGCGGGACGGCAGAGGCGCTTGCCGATCAGCTCGTTCTCATTGTCCATCTTGATCGGCGAATCCGCCTTCAGGAACACCAGCACCTGCTCTTCGAACACGGGGGTCGAGAAAAAGAATTTTTGGCAGCGGTATTTCGCGTTGGTGTCGAGATCCTCAAACGCCTGGCAGTTTGGCTTGTACCAGGGAAAACCCATGTCGAAGGCGCGCGTGGACAGCAGCGGATTGAGATGGGCCGACCAGTCGTTGACCCAGGAGACCGAATAGTCGAACGCTCCGCCAGCGTCCTTTTTCGTCAGCTCCATGGCCTGGTTGACGATGTCGGTGACCATGCCGCCGTTCGGGAGTGATTTATCCGTGAACGGAGCGTAATCGGTGGCGGTCAGGAATTGGATGCGCTTGATTTCCGACGAGAGCACAGGCGCCTGCTGCTCGGGCGTGGGCGCCGTGGCTTCGACCGTGGCGGCATCCGGCAGCTTGGGTTGCTGGCCGCCAAGGCAGGGAATGCGGATGGCCAGCCCCGGCACCAGCAGAGAATTGCCCGATCCCAGCCGATCCTGGTTGGCGTAGAAAATGATGGTCCACTGCGAGGATTTTCCGTAAGCGCGCGTCGCGATTTTCGCGAGGCTGTCGCCATCCTGGATGGTGTAGTCGGCGCCGCAGGATTGCGCGTTGGCCGCGACCGGGGCGGCAAACAGCGCTGCCGCGAGGCCTGCGGTTGATAGCAGTGATCGGAGGGACCACATGGACGACGTCTCCCTTGCTCAGCGTTTGTTTTGTGAAATCTCCAGCGGTACATGCCGTGATTCCCGGACGAAGAGCAGCCCTTGGGTATGTGCTTAGTTTTGGCGGCCGCCGCCAAGCGTATGCGGCCCGCACCACACCCCGCACACCTGACGAACCGCACCCCAATCCCGCACTATTGCGGCCAGCTTGCGGCAGAATGACAAATAGTCGTCGGGGCGAGGCATCGCCGCCTTGATCCCGCCCGCTTCGGCCTCTACCCGACCAGCTTCGCCTTGCGGGCGCAAAATCTGCGACGGTGCTGGCTGCAGCCGGTCGCGACTGGTCAAAGGGAGCCTCCCCGCATGCGGCTGCAAACGCTCATCGTGATCTTGCTGACTGTAGCCGCCGCGGGCTTCGCCGACGCCAAGACTGTGCGCGTCCAGCCCATCGCGCCGGGCGCACCCCTGCTTGACCGCCCCGCTCGTCCGCGCCCCGCCCCGTTCGTCGCCGACGCGACCATTTCCATCATGACCGAGGCGCTCTCGGCCACCGCCGGCAGCGACGAGGACAGCATCGGGGAAATCGCCCGCGCGTTCGCCAGCGCCGGGTTGCAGCGCATTCTGCCGGTGCGCGGTCTGGGGCCGATCGCCAACATGAAAGACCTGTTGCATATGCGCGGCATCGATATGGCGGTGGTGAACGCCGATATCCTGGCCTATGCGCGGGCGACAGGCGACCTGCGCGGCATCGATACGCGGCTCAGCGCCGTGACGAAACTTTACGACAAGACCGTCTTTCTGGTGGCGGCGGCGGATGTGGCCGGGGTCGCCGATCTTGCCAACCAGCGCGTGCTGGTGCCGGGCGCAGACAGCGACAGCTTCGTAACGGCGCGGGCGCTGTTTTCCGAATTGGCGGTGCCCGCCGAGGTCACGGGGCTTCCCCTGGGCGAGGCGATCGGCGAACTGGCGAACGGCAAGGCCAAGGCGCTGTTGCTGACGCTGGAAGAGGATGACGAGACGCTGGCGACGCTGCCGCCGGGCAAGGGCCTGCATCTTCTGTCCATTCCTGAAGGCCCGGGATTGGCGAAAATCTATGGCCGCAGGAGCCTGTCGCCGGACGATGCGAATGGTTTGGCCCCGGCAGCGGGCGTTTCCACCGTCACCGTCGCCAGCCTGCTGGCCACGTTCAATTGGCGTCCCACCCACGCCCGCTTCGCGCCGGTGCTGCAATTTGTGCGGTCGCTGCCCAAAGTGGTTGATCAGCTGCGCACCACCGACGCCAAGGGATTTTGGCGCGGCCTGGACGGGCGGGCCGAGCTTCCAGGCTGGCAGCGCTACGAACCGGCGCGGCCGATCATTGCGGCCATTGTTCCGCTGGTGACGCCCATGACGGCGCCGTTGGCGGCCAAAGCTGCGCCAGCCGCCAAAGCACCAGCGACCTCCTCAGCGCTCGGCACAACGCTTGCCGCTGTCGCGCCGGCGGTGGCGGCTCCGGAGCCAGCGCAGGCGCCGGCAGTCGCCGCTGTCGCGCCGATCCCGGTCGACGTTGCGGCGATAGCCAGCACGGGGCTTACAAACCAAAAGGATTCCAAGGGAGGAATGCTGGCGGAAATCGTGTCCGCGAGCCTGAAGACCGAGGCGGCCGCCATCGCCTGGCAGTCCGACGAAACGAGTCTTTTGAGTTGGCTGTCCGAAGGGACATCGGCCCGCATCGGGCTACCGCTTGCCAAACCCGACTGCGACCACACTTCGGACCTGGTTGGCCGCGCCGCGGCGCTGTGCGAAAAACTGGCGTTTTCCAAGCCCATTTTTCAGACGCTCGAGGTGCTGTTCGTGCGCCACGGCTCCGACGTCACCTTCGAGCGCGACGAGCAGATGATCGGGCGCTCGGTGTGCGCTCCCACAGGCAGCAATCTGTCCAGCCTCGATAGCGCCGGCCGCCGTTGGGTCAAGGAGGACCTGATCACCGTGTTGCAGCGGCCGAGCCTGGCGGCCTGCTTTGCTGCGCTGGACCACGGCGAAACAGACGCCGTGTTCACCGACGATCTCGGCGGGCGGGCGGTGTTGGAGCAGATCGGCCTTGGCGACAAGATCGAGGTGGCGCGCCGTCCGGTGGCGACCAATGACATCTGCGCGGTCGCGGCCAAGGACAACCTGGACGGCGTGGCGGCGCTGAAGCGGCTGGATGCCGGCATCGCCGCGCTGAAGGCCGACGGGCGCTATGCCGCCATCGTGCTGGGGCGCATCGGAAAGCAACAGCTTTCGGGAAATGTGCCAGCCGTGCAGTGATCGGCAACGGCTGGTTAACCAACTTCGCGCAGGGTTTCGGGACGGTCCCCACTCAGCGCGAGAACCCCCATGCCTGTGGCCATGCCTCGTCAGCCTGCCGTCGTCTCCTATGTGCTGGCGCTGCTCGCCGTAGCCCTGATGGTGTTTTCGCTGGAACTGTCGGCCGGCCTCGGCGACGTGCGCGGCGCCAGCCCAGCGGCGTTGGTCGCCCTTGTCGCCGTGATCGCACTGCTGCTCTGGCCGGTGTTCGCGCTCTGCATCGCCAACCTGCTGCGGCGACAGGCCTGGCGTACCATGGGCGGCATGTTGCATGTGGCGTGCATGGTCTCGCTCATGCTGACGGTGTTCGCCGATGCCCCCGCCATGCAGGTGCTGCCGGGCATGGCGCCGGCGCTGCTGCTCGCGCTGCTGGCGGGCTGGCTGGCGGTTGAGGTGGCGCAGCTGGCCTGGGTGCAGCGCCGGCTGCAGGCCCTGGCCGTTCCGGGGACGGCGCCGGGCGCGTCCCGACCCGCCTGATCTGCGCTGAGCTTTGCTTGGCCTCGACACTGCGATAAGCTGCGCGCATGTCCCAATACCGCGCGCTCAACCCCGTCAAAATCATCGCCACGCTGGAGCAGCTGGGGCGCCGCATCGAGGCGCGCTTTCCCGGCTCCGGCCTGGCCAGGCTGTGCGCCGAGGTGACCGAAACGGCGCGCACCGCCAGCGCCAAGGCGGCGGCGATCGCCGCGCCGTCGTTGGCGTTCCGGCTCTTGAGCTTGGGGCTGATCCTGCTGGGCGCCACGGTGCTGGCCGAGATCGCGCTCAATCTCGATTACCGCAAAAGCTCGGACAACATTTACGCGGTGCTGCAGGGCGTGGATTCCGCCTTCAACATCGTCGTGCTCGCGGGCGCCAGCGTGCTGTTCGTGCTGCGCTTCGAGGAGCTGAGCAAGCGCGCCAAGTCGCTGAAAGACCTGCACGAACTGCGCTCGCTGATGCACATCATCGACATGCATCAGCTGACCAAGGATCCGAGCGTGACGGCGGTGCCGGGGCCGGCAACCGAGGCCTCGGTGAAGCGCGTCCTGACCCCATTCGAGCTGGCGCGCTATCTCGACTATTGCTCGGAAATGCTGTCGCTGACGGCGAAAATCGCCGCCCTCTATGCCCAGAGCGCACGCGACAGCGTTGTGATCTCGACGGTCAACGACCTGGAGCAGCTGGCCGCCAACCTATGCGAGAAGATCTGGCAGAAGATCGGGCTGTTGCATCACGATTCGGCGCCGCCCGCCTTGGTGCAGATCGTGCCAAGCCCCCCGCGGCCGGCCGAGGCCGCAAAACCGGCGATGTGACCCTGGACGAGGGTCGTCTTGCATGCCATTCAGCGCCATGACCCAGACACCCCACGATCCCGTCACCTTCACGCAAGCGCTTGTCCGCTGCCCGAGCGTCACGCCCGCCGAGGGCGGAGCGCTGTCCTGGCTTGAAACCATCCTCGCGCCCGCAGGCTTCACCTGCCACCGCCTGCCTTTCACCGCCCCCGGCACACCCGACGTCGACAACCTGTTCGCCCGCATCGGCGGGGGCGGGCCGCATCTGTGCTTTGCCGGGCATACCGACGTGGTGCCCACCGGCGACGTGGCGCGCTGGAGCCATCCGCCGTTCGGCGCTGAGATCGCGGACGGCTATCTGTACGGCCGTGGCGCGGTGGATATGAAGGGCAACATCGCCTGTTTCCTGGCGGCGGCGCTGGACTTTCTCGCCGATCCCGCACGGCTCGGGCAGGGATCGATCAGCCTGCTGATCACAGGCGACGAGGAGGGGCCGGCCGTCAACGGCACCGTCAGGGTGCTGGAGTGGATGGCCGCGCAGGGGCATACGCCGACGGCCTGCCTGGTCGGCGAACCCTCCAATCCCGAACGGCTCGGCGACGCCATCAAGATCGGCCGGCGCGGCAGCCTGAACGGCCGGCTGGTGGTGCGCGGCAAACAGGGGCACGCGGCCTATCCGCTGATGGCCAACAATCCAATCCGAGGTCTCACGCGCGTTGCGGCGGCACTGCAGGCGCTGCGGCTGGACGAGGGAACGCACGAGTTTTCCCCCTCGAACCTGGAGATCGTCGCCATCGAGACCGGAAATCCAGCGTACAATGTCATTCCGGCTACGGTCGAAGCGCGGCTGAACGTGCGCTACAATGATCGGCATACGGCCAAAAGCCTGGAGGCTCTGATCCGGCGCCAGGCGCTGGCTGCGCTGGCGGGCTCAGGCCTGGAGCTGGAGGCCAACTTCACCGGCAATGCCGATGCGTTCGTGACTAAGCCCGGCCCGCTCGTCGAGACGATGATTGCCGCCATAACGGCGCAGACCGGCCGCACGCCAGACCTGTCGACCAGCGGCGGCACGTCGGACGCGCGCTTTGTGAAGGACTTTTGCCCGGTGATCGAATTCGGCCTGGTCAACAAGAGCATCCACGCCATTGACGAGCGCGTGGC
>JANMVX010000161.1:0-6165 GCA_031393505.1 Hyphomicrobiaceae bacterium
GTACCTATGTAAGCGCACTTGAGCGCTGCGTGTATGCCGCAAGCATCGAGGTCGTGGATCGCCTCGCCCGTGAGCTCGGTGTCGAGGCCGCTGATTTGCTCCAGCGTCCCAAGGTTTCCGTGAGCCGAAAGAAGAGTAGCAACGCCCCGCCCGCCGAGTGATCAAGTCATGAGTAGAGGCTGGCGACTGGTAAATCTCGGGTCTGCCCGCCTTGGTGCTTGCGGATGCTGATTTGTGAGAGGACGAGAACGATCCCGAAAGTTCAAAGGTGCGGAATTCCAGCATTGCTGGGCCCCGGAGCCCAGTAGGTGGGTAGTTTGATCGTGTCGGGCTACCAGCGGTCAGGCGGCCGCCACCAGAGTTGCGGCCATCTGCCGCGTTGCCGATGTGACCGCCAAGGGCGCCGCGACGCGCGATGGCGGCTGTGCAGAGGAAGCTGCCATTGAGGCAGTCCAATACTTGGTAGACTGATCGGCGCACTGACGTGGCAGCAGTGCTTGAGTCAGCAGACATTGGATCGAGCGAGCCAGGAGTCGTGCTGGTCGGGCGAATTGTCCTCGAACGCCGGTATGGTCTGAGGCCGACCACCGAGTCGCCGATGCTTGGGGGCTGCGTACGAACAATTCTGACTCACGACAGAATGGGTGGAACGCGGCGAGCGACTGCAGTCGCCGGTTGCACGCCGACGTGCTAGTTTCGGCGTATTGAATTGGACTTGGGCGGGAGGTCGAGTCTTGCATCCTCAGCTTGTCAAACCGGCTATCTTTGTGACGTCACCTTCAGATGTCGAGCCTGAGCGCGATACTGCAATCGTGACCGCGCTTCGCCTTGCGAACCTGCACCCCAACAAGCCGGCGATCTTTGATTGGCGCAAGGAGCTGTTCTCGTCCGGGCGCAGCTATCAGGAGCAGATTCCGAGCCTGCAACACCCCAATTGCTGGGTGACGATTTGCATCTTCGGCGAGCGGCTGGGCGAACCCGTCGATCGCTGCCTGGATGAGTTGCAGGCCAAAGGTCGCTTGCCAGATGGTTTGTCGGACGACAGGCTGACACTGGATCAAACCGATGTCGTCAAAGTGCCGTTGACGGGCTCGGTCTATGAGTTTCTAGAGGCCAGCCGCGGCGAGGTGAACGGCTTCGGCAAAGTCTTTGTCTACTTCAAGGGCCCTGCTAGCCTTCGCCGGCCCAGCGCCGACGTATACCAGCGAAGGTTTGGAAACTTTGCGCATAAGTTGCGCCTGACGCGGCAGCGCGACCCTGACACCCAGCAATGGGAACTGGTTCCGGAAGTGGAACGCGCGGCCTACGAGCAGCAGATCAAGGCTCTGGCGCGCTTCCACGATGCCTTTCTGGCCAACAAGGATTGCCGTACTTTCAAGAGTTTGGATGACTTGGCAGCCTTGATCGAGGCTGATCTCAGGGCCGCTTTGAACATCGGTGAACCGAACGAGCGCCAGCTGTTCAAGGCACTAGGCAGCTTCGGGGCCAGCGACCACCGGGCACTGTTTGGTCGCTCCGACGAGGTGGCCGAGATTGTGGAGCGCCTAGAGCAGGGCGAACGGGCAGCCAAGGCAGCCACACTGCTGGTGCTGAAGGGCACCAGCGGCTCCGGCAAGTCGTCTCTGGCCAAGGCTGGTGTGGCTGGCAGATTGGCGGCCCAGGGTGCTACGAAAGCGCGCCGCTACGCTGGTGTGGATGCGACCACCCATCGCCTGGACAGAACGCGAGGCATTTTTACACCGCTGTCCCTCCTCGGCCTGCGACTCGCCCTGGCTGCACGGCCCTATCGAGGCCCCGATAAGCTCCGTCAGCATCGCCCACCAGCAGCCCAGCAGCATCAGTTGCACCAATTGCATCAAGTGCTGGTTGCTGAAATCTTGACCCATGCAGCCACCTGGACGGCAGATGGTCTTGAAAGACGCCTGCTCGCGCATTTCGATGCGGAACAGGCGTTCACAGGTCAGGCAATCGTGCCCGTTGTTGTATTGGACCAATTCGAGACCAAGCTCGGCTACGACTATCCCGCCCAGGAGTTCAGAGAGCGATGGCTGCCAGTGCTCGATCTACTGGATCGATTGGCCAGGGCGCGCCGCGGCTGGGTCCTCGTGCCGCTGCCGTTCGAGGCCATGCATGGGGGCAAGGGCAAGGATTTTGCCTCAAAACTGAACGACTGGCTGGCCAGCCTTGGCCGGCCAGCATGCCCGACGCTGGATCACTACACGGTCGACTTTCCGCCGCGCGCCGAACTGATCAAAGCTATCATTTCCCGGCCCTTCGAATGCGTTGGTGAACCACTCGATGACAACATCGTTGCTGGCCTAATGCAGGAAATTGACGAGCTGCGGCAAGCGGGTGGTGGCACTCTGCTGCCGCTGATCGGCCTGGTGCTGGATGCCATCAACACCCGTCGCAAGGACCGCAGGGCATCGAGCCCTGGCCAGCAGCAGGCGGTCGATGATGTGATCCTGGCGGGCAAGCGCCCGTCACGCGACGAGACGGCGCAACTTGACCAGCAGATGCATGCCGACCGCAAAGCCAGACCTCTGACCATCGCTGACCTGGGTGGCGACATGACACTAGCCAGCCAGATGAGCCAGCAAGGCGAGAAGGCGCTCACGGCGTTCGAGGATCGCTTTGGCGAGGTCACCGCCACCGAGCGCCCGATCGTGCGAGAGAACACGCGCAGAGTGCTCGATCAGCTGCTCTACCGGCTGGCCCAGCCGCGCGTGAACGATGACGCCGAACCTGATGCTGAGCCAGTCATCTTCGAACTGAAATCGGCGGGTATCGACTATTTCAAGAGCCGGGTCCCGGCCGAACAACAGGACCTTGCTCGCGCGCTTCGCGAGGCGCGACTGTTGACGCGGGTCAGCACGAACAGCGTGCGCCTAGTGCATGAATTTGTCTTGCGGGCCTGGGAGCCGGCAGCAATCTGGCGGCGAGAGCGGTCGCGCATCGAACTGCTGCGCGCTCCCTTGCAAGCCTATCTTCGCGATCACATGCTATCCGCTTCGGCCGGATCACTTGATCCTGACCAGCTCAACGAAATCGATGATCTGTTGCCGACCATGCCGGCGGATGCAACCGATCGCCCCCTGCTGATCACCGCGTTAACCGCTCATTTCGATCGGCTTGCCACGCCCTACGAACGGTTTGAGCGCTTCGAAGCGGCCGTGGCCGCTCGGGCCGAAGATCTCTGTCTGGCCTATCTGGCCAAAGTTCGTGATGTAGCCGGCGTTTTGCGAATGAATCTGGACTCCTAATCAGCCAAGGCATTTCGCGCGCCATTGACCGTGTTGGCGGCCGAGGCTGGGCTCGCGGTTCTGGCTCAAAAGCTGATAGCCGAGGGCGCAAATCCTGCCCGAGGCGATTCCCGCAACCAGACTATCCTGCATGCGTTGGCCGCAACCGGCCAGCACGCAGCATTGGCCGCTGTCTTGACAACATTGTTGCCCGACCAGGTCAAGGGCCTGATCAATGTCAAGACGCAGCCGCTGGGACAGACAACATTGCACGCTGCCGTGCAATCGCGCATCGATGTCATGGAGACCATCACAGTGCTGCGCCAGCATGGTGCCTCTTTGCAGGCGCTAACAGCAGGCGGCCGCAGCGCATTGCATCTTGCCGCCAGCGCCGGCTCCCCGGCAGCGATCTTGAGTCTGTTGCAGGACGCCACTGTTGAAGATGTCAGTGTGCAACTCACCACACGGGACAAATCGGGACAGACGCCCCTGATGACGGCTGCGTATGCCCGGCGTGCTGACACCGTCGACGCTCTGGTGAAACACTTGGGACGGCAACCGACCGATGCAGCGCGCGCGTTAGCGGCGGAGGCAGGCGCGCACGAGGCGTTTCGTCTGGCAGCGGACATTGCCGATCCAGCGGTGTTGCGGCCCCTGGTGCGATGCTTCGATGGACTTTCCATGCCGCAACCAGTCGACGACAGCGGCTGGACCCCGCTGCTGCGCGCAGCTCAGTATGGCGAAGCTGCGATTGCGAGGCTATTGCTTTCGGCACGTCCTGACCTGAACGCGGCCAACCAGCACGGCGAGACCGCCCTGATCGTGGCGTCGCGCAACGGTCATACGGAATTGGTGCAGTTGCTGCTGCAGGCAGGCGCCGACACAGCCAGCAGTTCGAGCATTCCCAATCTGCCAGTGACCAAGGTCACGGCTCTGCACCACGCGGTGTATTTCGGCCATCAAGCGATCGTCGAAATGCTTTTGGAGCGGCCCGGCACCGCAGACCTTTGCGACGAGCGTGGGTTTACGCCCTTGCACCTGGCCGCAATGATCGGCCATGCCGGCCTAGCGGCGCGATTGGTCGAGTTTGCGCTTCCTAACGCGCGCTCAAATACCGGCCGCACACCATTGCATTTGGCAGCTCGCTTTGGTCATGCCGATACCGTCGAGGTCCTCCTGCAGCAACCGGGCGTTCAGATCGATGCGCTAAGCAGCTTTGGACAGACCGCACTGCATCTGGCCGCGTTCCACGGTCATGTGGCGGTCGTTCGGTCACTAGCTGCTGCAATGACTACTCAGCAGATGCTGCTTCTCGACGGTGGCGAAGATGGGCCGCTCCAAGAGGAAGATGAGCCGTTCCAAGAACAAGTGACTGGCCTCCAACGGCTACCGCGCACGGCGCTCGCAACTGCGATCCTGGGCGATCACGTGGAGGTTGTCAGCGCGCTGTTCCAAGCCTTCGAGGCGGCGGCAGCAAGAGAGCCGCAGACCGCCGACTTGATCGTCGACAGTTTGTTGTCGGTGAATGGCAAGGTGGGCCGCTCGCTGCTGCATGCCGCGGCGATTGCCGGCGCAACCTCGGTTGCGCGCCTTCTGCTAGATCGTTCACCCGAAATGCTTGACATGGGCGACGCTGATGGCCGCACGCCGCTGATGCTGGCCATCAAGCCGAGGATTGTAAATGACGTGGCGGCCGATCAGGCGCGTCAAGAGCGCTCCCTGGCCATGCTAGAATTGTTGCTTGAACGCGGTGCCGATATCACCGCCGTCCAAACCAATGGCATGTCGGCTCTGCATATTGCAGCCGCACAGGGCGCCAGGGCGGCCGCAAGCCGGTTGCTTCAAGCCATGAGGGACTGCAGCATCGATGTCAGCAATGTGATCAACAAGCAGGAGAAGATCGCTGGCCGGACGCCGATCTTCGACGCCGCCGAGCATGTCCATGGAGACGTTGTCCTTATGCTGCTCGCAAATGGCGGCGATCCGTCTGTGCCGAACAAAGATCAACGTACAGCGTTGCATGCTGCCGCATTCGGCGGCGAAGCGTCGGCGGTTAAAGCCATAGTTGAGCACAATGGTGGCCAGTGGGCTAGCCTTTCGACCAATACCAATATGCTCAGCCGGGATCGTTTCGGTAAGACGCCGCTGCACTGCGCTGTGGATTGCGAGACCGACGCCACCAGGGTTATCGAGTGGCTCGTTGTGGCAGGGGCAAGCCTTGCGGCGCGCAACCGCGATGATGGCGGAACACCGTTGCATATGGCGGCGGCACGCGGAAACACCAAAGCCGTGCAAGCCTTGTTGCGGGTCTCGCGCGGCAACGTTGATCTTGATCTGCGCCAAGACGATGGGTCAACAGCACTCGCCCTGGCAGCCTGGAGCGGGCACGGAGATGTGGTCGACTCGTTACTCGTCGCAGGTGGAGACATAGGGGCACCAAAGCCCAGTGGGAGGCGGACGGTGACTGGGCAGAGATAAGAGACATGGCGGCGCGATATTCATCAGTCCTATGACTATCGATGGTGCGCCTTCGCTCAATCTCAAACAGCGGACATTCATTCAGTTCGAACCGGAGCAACGAGACCGAGCGTGATCCGTCAATCGTTACTGGAGCTGTCATCGCGCTCGTCCTCGTGCGAAAAGTGCGTCTATCAAAGTGCTCCCTCAAAAATCCAGGTCTCACGCATGCGTCAAAATCCACTTGAACATCTGGCCGAACTCGCCGCCGAGGCCATGCAGGAGCGCGGCCTCGAGCCCGAGTTTCCGCAGGCCGCTATGGCGCAGCTCGCCGCGATTTCAGCGCGTACCCCGGAGCGCGGCAACGGCATCAGGGATCTGACCAAGCTACTCTGGTGCTCGATCGACAACGACGACTCGCGCGACCTCGATCAGTTGACCGTCTCGGAGACGCTGCCGGGCGGCG
>JANMVX010000299.1:0-3680 GCA_031393505.1 Hyphomicrobiaceae bacterium
TTGGTCACGCCCTGGTCGAACGGCACGCCGACGATGCCGATGTCGAGGTCCTTGGCGCGTGGGTCCTCCAGCGGCACATGCGGCAAGCGCATGAAGGTGGCGATGCCGGCAAAGCGCGGCCAGGGGTTGATGCCGAGAGGCTGGAACGTGTCTGACATGGAAGGGTCCTGCATGGGGTGTGGATGGGTCCGCAACTTAGCTCAGTGCTCACTAGGGTGTCGAACGATGCCCGAACGCCACGAATTGTTCCGTGGCCGTCGCCGTGCTAGAGGCAGGCCGAACAACAAACGTTTGCCTCTTTGGGGGAGGGATTTCGATATGACGCAGCGCTGCTTCAGCGCCGGCTTGGTGTTGGCGACATTGGCTGGTTTGGCTCTGCTGGCGCTTGTTGAGCCAGCAGGGGCGCAGACAACGCAAACGCAGGCCACTTCCCCACCCGCCGCCGCAACGCCCGTTGTGGCCGCCCCGGCGCTCGCCGGCAAGACCATCAAAGTCGCCATGCGCAAGGTGCCGCCGTTCGTGTTCGAAAAGGACGGCGTCCTGACCGGGTTCAGCTTTGATCTTTGGAATGAGATCGCCAAGGCAACGGGAGCCAAGACCGAGCTGACGGTCATTGACACCCTGCCGCACCTCCTGGAGTCTGTGAAGACGAAGCAGGCCGATCTGGCGATTGCCACCATCTCCATCACCGCCAAGCGCGAGGCTGATTTCGACTTTTCGCAACCGATGTTCGACAGTGGGCTGCAGATCGCCGTGCGCGCCGACGCCTCCAGCAACGGCTCTGTGCTGAGTACGTTGCGCCGCATGTTCAGCTCCGGTCCGATCCTGAATCTGCTCGGCGCCCTGGCCCTGCTCATCCTGATCCCGGCCCATCTGGTGTGGTTCTTTGAACGCAAGCATCCGTCCGAGCTGGTGTCGAAGGACTATTTTCCGGGCATTTTCAAAGCCATCTGGTGGGCGACGGGAGCGGCCGGCGGGCAGCAGCATGGCTATCCGCATTCGCCGTTCGGAAAATTCATCTCGGCGATGTGGGTGTTCATCAGCGTCGTGTTCGTCGCGTTGTTCACCGGCGCCATCACGTCCGCCATGACCGTCGACCAGTTGAAGGGCGACATCGGCGGGCCAGACGACCTGCCGGGGCGGCTGGTCGGCATCGTGGCTGGCAGCACATCGGGCAATGTCGCCAAGACCATTGGAGCCAAGACGGCGGATTTCACCCAGATCAGCGACGCCCTTGAGGCGTTGTCGAAAAAGCAGGTCGATGCGGTGGTTTACGACGCGCCGATCCTGCTCTACTTCGCCTCGCATGAAGGTCGCGGCAAGGTTTTGGTGGTCGGATCGATCTTCCACCGCGAGAACTATGGCATCCTGTTCCCGCAAGGCAGCGAGCTGCGCAAACCGATCAGCGAAGCGCTTTTGCGCATGCGGGAAGATGGCACCTACGACGCGCTGTTCTCCAAATGGTTTTCCAACAACGGCGGCTGATGGCGACCCGGCGACAGTGTTGCTCTGGTAAGTAAATCTCCAAGGGACTAAAACCAGCGCGGTCTTAAACGCGGGGAGCGCGCCATGAAGGTTTCGGTTGGTTATCTGTTTTACGTTATCGCCATCGCCATCACAGGGTTGGTGATCGCATCAAAGTACTTTCACGTCGCCATCGCGCCGGTCACGGGTTGGCTGATGGCCGATTCCACAGCCAGCCTGCTGCTCGCACTGGTGCTTGCGCTGTTGTCACGCTGGCTTTGAGGCGCAACTGCCTGTAGGAGGCTTGCCGGGCGACACCGGCCGAGGGGCCGACCTTTCGGGGGCACTTGCATGCTGGACTATCTCTATGCCGTCATCCTCGGCATCGTCGAGGGGATCACCGAGTTTTTGCCGATTTCCTCGACCGGCCACTTGATCGTGGTCGAAAAGCTGCTTGGCGTCTCCGGTCCGGCTTGGGACGCCTTTGAGGTGATGATCCAGCTCGGCCCGATCCTGGCCGTCGTCCTGGTGTTCTGGGGCAAGATCTGGCAGACGGTGCTGGGCTTGTTCAGCGAACCGCGCTCGCGCCACTTCGCCCTCTCGCTGATCATCGCGGTGCTGCCGGCGCTGGTGCTCGGGTTCCTGTTTTCCGGCCTCATCAAGACCTATCTGTTCTCCCCCATCAGCGTCGCCGTCACGCTGATTGTTGGTGGCCTGATCATTCTCTGGGTCGAGAGCACGCATCGGCAGGAACTTCATCACGAGGCGGACGAGCTGCCCCTGACAACCGCCGGTCTGATCGGCCTGGCGCAGGCCGTCGCCATGATTCCCGGCACCTCGCGCTCGGGCGCCACCATCGTCGGCGGCCGCCTGCTCGGCCTCAGCCGACGCGCGGCGGCGGAATTCTCGTTCTTCCTCGCTATCCCCACCATGCTGGCGGCGTTTGTCCACGAGGCGCTGAAATACCGGCACGAGCTGACGTCCCACAGCCTCGGATTGATCGCTGTCGGTTTTGTGGTCGCATTTATCTCGGCCTATCTGGTCATCAAGCCTTTTCTGGAATTCGTCAGCACGCGCGGCTTTGTGCCGTTCGCCTACTACCGCATTCTGCTGGGCGGCATCATCCTGGCCTTCACCATCGCCGTGGGGCTGTAACGGCGCGCGTCAGCCGCGATAATGTGCATACTGCCCATTATCGCGAAAGCGCTCCAGATAGGCCGGCACCACCGCCTCGATGCTTTGCGGAGCCGTTACGCCCAATCCCGCCAGCGTCCGGCCGTCCGCCTTCGCCTCGGCGCTCACCACCGTATCGGCCTGCAACATGCGCACCTGATCGACGGTGATCGGTCGGAGACTCATCGGTAGCGGCTTGGTCAGCGCCGCCCCCAACTTCGCCAACCAGAACGGCAAGGCCAGGAATTTTCGCGGCTGGCCGGCGTAGTCCATGGTGCGCCTGAGCAGGTCTTCAAACCGCGCAACTTCCGGCCCGCCCAGTTCATAGACCGCGCCCGGTTTTGCGGCGCCGTTCAGACTGGCGACGATAGCCGCGGCCACGTCGCCCACATAGACTGGCTGCATTTTCGTCTGCCCGCCGATCAGTGGCATGAAGGGCGCGCTCTGCGCCAGGCCGGCGAAGCGATTGAAGAACTGATCCTCGGGCCCGAAGATGATCGACGGGCGCAAAATGACCGCGCCGGGCGCTTCGGCCAGGACGGCCGCTTCACCCGCCGCCTTGGTCTGCCCGTAGTTGCCGGGGGATCGCGTGCTGGCTCCCAGCGCGGACAGATGCACCAGCGGCGCGCCCACATCCCGCGCCGCCTTGGCTACGGTGCGCGCGCCCTCAACATTCAACGCCGGAAAGGTCTGCCGCCCGCCCTCGGCCAAGACCGAGACCAGATTGACCACCGCATCCGCCCCCTCGACGGCGCGCCGCACCGAGGCCGCATCGCGCAGGTTCGCCTGCACCGCCATGATCTGGCCGACCCCGCCCATGGGTTGCAGATGCCCCGCCAAGTCCGGCCGCCGCTCAGCCGCGCGCACGCGAAAACCCTGCTTGGCCAGCAGCCGCACGGTATGCCGGCCGACAAAGCCCGACCCGCCAAACACCGTCACCAGACTGCCGGGTGCAAGCACTGTCATTCTCCTTGAAAGGCGATTTTGCTGCGCCGAGGGATACACGGGCGGGAGCGCCGCCTCAAGGCGCGGGGGGACGCAGG
>JANMVX010000248.1:0-4903 GCA_031393505.1 Hyphomicrobiaceae bacterium
GATCGCCAAGCTGGACCCGCCAGCTGCGACCTGAGCGCCCAACATCGCTCACGCTCGTCGAGGGCACCGGGTACCGCCCAATCAGCAAACGTGATCACGTCGCTAGGCTCGCCCCCTCAGATACGGTGATCAGGCTTATCATCGCGGCCATCGCTGGGGAGCCGGAGCTGGACGAGCGCCTCACCGCCCATGGCCATTGGCTCGCTACTGCGCGCGGGCTTGCACCCGCTGGTATCAAGCAGAGCCTGAGGGAGGTGAAGCGGTGGTACAGCAACATCTGCGGCGAAGGCGCGGCCTGCTCGGCTGAGGCATTACGTGCGATCCTGCTCGACCAGGATCCGAGCCGTTCGAAGGGCGCCATCGACCGGACGGTATGCACCTTGCGGTCGTTTGTCCGCTTCCTGATTGTTAGGGACGAGTGTCCGCCTGACCGGCTCGCAGCACTTTGCGTAGCGCCCAAGCGTGCCGCCACACAGGTCCCGCGCTACATCGACCGCGCGTCAGTCGAGCAGATTCTCGCAGCCTGCGATACATCCACGCCAATCGGCATTCGCAACCGCGCGCTGCTGTTGTTACTCGCGCGGCTCGGACTGCGCGCTGGCGACCTCGTGGCGATGCAGCTCAACGATATCGACTGGGATCAAGGCACGATCCGCGTATCCGGCAAGTCTGCTCGTGCTGCGCGGCTTCCGCTTCCGCAAGACGCCGGTGAGGCGATCCTCGCCTATATCGAACAGGCTCGACCAACGGTCGCGAGCAAGCATCTTTTTCTGAGTCTTAAAGCCCCGTATCAACCGTTCGCTGGCCCAAGTATCATCTGCTGGATTGTCGGCAAGGCGGTCGAACGTACCGGTCTGCGCGGCATCCCAACCGGCTCACACGTGTTCCGCCACTCGCTCGCCACGTCGATGCTGCGTGAAGGCTCCACATTGGAGGCGATCGGCACGGTCTTGAGGCATTCCAAGCCGGATACGACCGCGATCTACGCGAAGGTTGATCTCAACATGTTGGGCGAGGTAACGCAGCCCTGGATCGGCGGTGCGTCATGCTGATCCATCACGTCGAGCGTTATGTCGGCTACCGTCGTAAGCTGGGTGTCGGGTTCGAAGATGGAGAACGCACCCTCACATTGTTCGCGCGCTATGCCGACGACCGCGGTGACAGCCACATCACCATCAGCCGGATCCATGAGTGGTGCAGCCAGGCGATCACACCCGAGAGCGCCCGCACCAAGTACAACTTGCTGCGCCGGTTCTCCATGTTTCTGCGGGCGGAAGATTCCGGCCACGCTGCGGCGCCCATTGGTGCGTTTGGAAGCCGCCGACGCCCAAGGCCGGCACCACATCTCCTGCATACTGAGCAGATTGCGGAGATCTTGGCGGCCGCACTGACCCTGCCGAACAGAACGATCAAGCCGTACACCTATCACTGTTTGTTCGGCCTGCTGGCCGTAACAGGCATGCGCGTCTCGGAGGCGCTCGGCTTACAGCGGTCCGATCTCACCCGCGATGGACTGCTCGTTCGCCGAAGCAAGGGCGGCGGCAGCCGGCTGCTGCCGATCCACCCAACAACCCGGGAAGCGATCAAGGTGTATCTCGATCGGCGCAACCGTGCCTTCTCCGCCAGCGATGATCTGTTCATAGTTTGCACGGGACAGGCGCCGGATAGGTCAACCGTCCGCAAAGTGTTCGTTGGCCTCGCGCGTCAGCTTGGCATTCGCGGTCCGGCAGGCACGCGAGGCCCACGGCTACATGATCTTCGGCACAGTTTCGCTGTCCGGTCTCTCGAAGCCTGCGCACATGATTACGACGCGGTGCGTCGCCACATGACCGCCCTTCGCGACTATCTGGGGCACAGCAGCATCGAGCACACCTATTGGTATCTCGAGGCCACCCCAGTTTTGATGCGTACCATCGCCACGGCGAACGAGCATCGGTTCGTGGGAGGTGTCCGATGACCTCGCTGGCGACACATCTCACAGACTATCTGGTCGATCATCTGCCCCGGCATCGCAACGCCAGCGTTCACACCGTCGCGACCTACGCCCATAGCTTCACCCTGCTGGTCCGATTCGCGGCCGAGCAGCGACAATGCCGGCCGATCGACCTCCAGATCGAAGATCTCGGCCCCGACCTCATCCTGGCTTTCCTGGATCATATCGAGGCGGGCCGGCGGAACAGCATCTCGTCCCGCAATGCCCGCCTTGCCGCGGTGCGATCCTTCTTCCGGTATATCGAGTACAGGGTCCCGGCTTGCCTCGATCAGGTACTCCGCATCCACGCGCTGCCGCGCAAGCGGACCACGACGCGGCTCGTCGACTCCCTGACGCTCGATGAGGTTCGGGCACTGCTCGCTGCGCCCGATAACCATAGTTATTGCGGTTTGCGCGATCGGGCGATGTTGCACATGGCCTATGCATGCGGGCTGCGAGCTTCGGAGCTCCTCAACCTGCAGATGACGGCATTTCCCGCCGGGTCGCTGGCGACAGTTCGTGTTCATGGAAAGGGGCGCCGTGAGCGCGTCTTGCCGCTTTGGCGCGAGACACAGCAGACGCTGCGAGGCTGGCTAGGCGCGCGCGGCGCAACCACTGAACCGACTCTGTTCCTCAGCCGGGTCGGCGAACCACTCAGCCGCGATGCACTCGCGTTGATGGTCGCGAAGCACGCGCGTCAGGCCGCACTGGTATGTCCCTCTTTGCTGTCGAAGCGGGTGACGCCGCATGTCCTGCGTCACAGCTGCGCCGCCCATACCTTGGCGGCGACCGGCGATATCCGGAAGGTCTCGCTATGGTTGGGGCACGCCTCGCTTCGGAGCACCGAAGTCTATTTGCGCGCTGATCCGGTCGAGAAGCTCGCGATCCTCGCGGCCCATGCACCACCAGGCGTGAAGCCAGGCCGGTTTCGACCTCCTTCGGATAAGCTCCTCGCCATGTTGGCCATCGCCGGCAGCACCTAGCTAACGGGCCACCGCAGTTATGCCGAGCGTTGGGTGCCTTTGCCCGCGCGTTAGCACTGGTGAGCGCGTCACGCGCGGCATAATTACGCGGTCGGCATAATGGCTGCTGGGCGGAGCCGAAATCGCCACTACAGTGGCGCTGTTCGATGAGTCCCTGTATCAGGGCGGCATCGCATCCGATCTGTTCGAAGACCGGCGCTATTTCACCGATCCGGACGAATTCTGGCGCTTGCAGAACTGCGCCATCGCCGCCGAGCGCGACGCCCTGCTGGCGGCCGGATGGCGCGAGGTACACATTGTCGCCCCCGACCAGCGCTTTCAGGCCTGGGAGTTCGAGAAGGTCGCAAAGTCGCGCGGCGGGGCCGTCTATATGGATGTCGAGCCCGACGGCTCGGTGACAGTTCACAAGGGATTGCTGCCGATGGATCGCAAGCGCCGCGACGACGCTGGCCCATCGTGCAGCAATCCCGCGACCATCTCAGACGCGCCCGCGCGGCCGGAACTCAGTGCTCCGCTGACCAACTATATCGATCTGGTCCGGCACAGCGCCGTTCGGCTTGCCGTGGCGCAATCTCCCGGCATCGCTCTGCGTCTGGCGCTGGCCCAGTTGATCGGCGGATCGCGGCTTTGGTCCGTCGAACCCGAACGCCAGACCCCGCACAATGAGGCCATTGCCCACTGGCGCGATACGCTGGCGACGCAACAGGGCTTTGTTGACTTGCAGCTTGCGGCCTTGGATCAATTCGCGCTTGACCGCGAAACTCTTGCCGCGCGCCACGGTTCCGGTGAGATGACACAACGCGTCTTTGCAAGACTTCTCGACATTCCGGACAAGGAGGTGCAGGCGCTGCTCGCCGTGGTTGTCGTCGAGACCCTGGCGATGGGAACCGGCATGATCGACATTCTGGGCGAAACGCTCAAGGTCGATGTCGGCGCATCGTGGCAGCCCGACGACCTGTTTTTCGACCTCGCCAAGGACCGCGAGGCGGTCGGGGCCATGCTCGAAGACGTGATCGGCGAGGCCGCCGCCGGGTCTTACATCACCGAGACCGGTTCCAAGAAGAAGGCCATCATTCGCAAAGCGCTGGCCGGGCAGGACCGCGCGAAGGTCGTGGGCTGGCTGCCGCGCTATCTCCGGTTCCCGCTGGCCGGTTACACGGACCGTCCGTTGGCTGCTGGTCGAGCATAAGCCCGCTTACGATCTGGATGCGCTCCGCGACGGGGCGCATCCTGCAACAAGACGGTGCGCGCTGTTGCAGCGTCGATGCTCGAAGCGCGAGCCCCATCGAGAGCCCAAATACTCCCGCACTTTCCCTGCGTTTCCCTCGTTTACCCCCGTTTACGCCTTCACAACGGCAGACGGCAGGGACACTCTTCGTCCGGCGCGCAACAACGACGATGGAGGCGACCAGGATGACTGCGCGCTCCTATGCTTTGCAGTTTGCCGCAATTGCACTGGCGAACCTGATGTCGATATGGGGTGCCACGCAATGGGTCGCTTCCGAACTTGGGTTTCAAGCGGCGCTCGGCGCGCCGCTGCTGACGATCCTGGGCCAGCCGATCTATCTGCCCTGGATGCTGTTTCTCTGGTGGCTGGCCTTCAATGACCAGGCCGCCAGTCTCTTCACTATGGCCGGTGGTGGCGTTGCGCTCTGCGCAATTTTGATCACCGGCCTCGCGTTCGGGGGAGCCGCCCGGCGGGCCAGCCAGACAAGAACCACAACAACCTATGGTTCGGCCCGCTGGGCGGACGTTTCTGACATCAGGTCCGCAGGGCTGCTCGGCGGTGACGGCGTCATTCTCGGAACGTAAGCCTGATCACCGTATCTGAGGGGGCGAGCCTAGCGACGTGATCACGTTTGCTGATTGGGCGGTACCCGGTGCCCTCGACGAGCGTGAGCGATGTTGGGCGCTCAGGTCGCAGCTGGCGGGTCCAGCTTGGCGATCA
>JANMVX010000291.1:0-10717 GCA_031393505.1 Hyphomicrobiaceae bacterium
TGGCGCTCGGCCTGAAGGCGGTGTTCCTGGTCACGACCGTGCTGGGCATTACGGGGCTGTGGCCGGCCATTCTCGCCGATACCGGCGCGACCGTGCTGGTGACGTTGAATGCGCTGCGGCTGCTGGCGGCGCCGAAGCCGGGGCCAGGTTAGGCTAGGCTGGCGAAGGTATCGTACAGCAGCTTGACGTTGAGGGCGAGGATGAGCGCCGCGACCGCCCACGCCAGCACGGCGATGGAGGGCGGCACCACCAACGGGCCCATCTTACTACGGTCGGTGGCGAACAACACCAGCGGAATGACCGCGAACGGCAGCTGCATCGACAGGACGACCTGGCTGAACACCAACAGCTAGGTTGCGCCTTTTTCGCCGTTGAGCGCAATGACGAAAACCACTGGCACGATGGCGATACCGCGCGTCAACAGTCGGCGCGCCCAGTGCGGCAGACGCAATCGTAGAAAACCCTCCATGATGATCTGGCCGGCGAGGGTCGCCGTCACGGTGGAGTTCAGGCCCGACGCCAGCAGCGCGACCGCGAACAACGTCGAGGCAATGCTGAGGCCCAGCAGAGGCGAGAGCAACTCATAGGCCTGCTGAATATCCGAAACGCTGCTATTGCCCGAAGTGTTGAAGGCCGCTGCCGCCACCACCAGGATGGCGGCGTTCACGAACAGCGCCAGCGTCAGCGCGATGGTGCTGTCTGTGGTCGCCCAGCGGACTGCCTGGCGACGGCCTTCATCCGTTCGCACGTAGGCCCGCGTCTGCACGATCGAAGAGTGCAGGTAGAGATTATGCGGCATCACCGTTGCGCCAATGATGCCGATGGCGATGTAGAGCATCGCCGGATTGGCGACGACTTCTGTTGACGGCAGGAAGCCGCGTAGGACCGCCTCAATCGGCGGCGCGGCGGCGATAATCTGGATGGCGAAGCAGCCGGCGATGACGATGAGCAGAGCGATGACGAAGGCTTCGAGAAAGCGAAAGCCCTTGTTCATCAGCAGCAGTAGCAGGAAAGCGTCGGCGGCGGCGAGCACGGCGCCCGTCAGCAGTGGGATGCCGAACAGCAGCTTGAACGCGATGGCGGTGCCGATGACTTCGGCAAGATCGCAAGCGATGATGGCGATCTCGCAGGCCAGCCACAGCATCAGATTGACCGGCCGCGAATAGCTGTCGCGGCAGGCCTGCGCCAGATCGCGCCCGGTGGCGATGCCAAGTCGCGCGGCCAGCGCCTGCAGCAGGATCGCCATCAGGTTGGACAGCAGAACGACGGACAGCAGCGTGTAGCCGAACTGCGCGCCACCGGCGATATCGGTCGCCCAGTTACCCGGGTCCATGTAGCCGACCGAGACCATGTAGCCGGGGCCCGTGAATGCGAGCAGCCGGCGCAGCCACGATCCGGAAACCGGCACCGGAATGCTGGAATGCACTTCCGGCAAACTTGGGCGACGCTCGGCCTCGGGGCCAGCATTGCGCCAGGCAGGCCGGCTCATAGCCGTCGCAACCGCATCCAACATGCACCATGCTCCCGATCACAAAGCGCGATCCCCCGATAACTATCATGCTGCTAATCATTATGCAATAAGCTATATTTCGGAGCATGAGATAACTATCTCTGCGTCGCGACGGACACGTTCTCACGTGGAAAACGGTTGAGTCCGTGCTATGCAGTTTCGCCAACACTTATGGAAAGCCGAATCGGTGCCCTTGACGCGGAAATCAGCCCCACGGCGCGACGTCCTACCCGATGCCAAACGGCATTCGGAAGGCTTCCGCCGCACCCGCGAAGTGCAGCGCACGGCGCTGCTGGAGGATTATGCCGAACTGATCGGCGATCTGATCGACAGTGGCGGCGAAGCGCGTCAGGTCGATATCGCGTCCCGTCTCGGCGTCTCGCAGCCAACCGTCGCCAAGATGCTGCGGCGCATGATTGCCGATGGCCTGGTGGTGCAAAAACCCTATCGCGGCGTGTTTCTCAGCGAGACTGGAACGCGGCTGGCGAGCCAAAGCCGGGACCGCCACCATACTGTCGAATCGTTCTTGAGCGCGCTTGGCGTCAGCGCCGACACCGCCCGCATCGATGCTGAAGGCATCGAGCATCACGTCAGCGCAGAAACGCTTGAAGCGTTTCGGCGTTTTCTGCGCAGGTCAAAGACCAAATAGCCTGCCCGGAACTACCGTCCAGTAGTCGTTGCCGGCAAACAAGTTGCCCGTTGGGCGATTGAAGGACTAATTTCAACCGATGACCCAACGCCCTGTGATGATAGCGCTCGCATCGGCCGCTCTGTTCGGGCTTTCAACGCCGGCTGCAAAAGTGCTTTTGGGATCGATTGATCCGGCAATGCTCGCAGGTCTCCTCTATTGCGGCGCTGGCGTCGGCGTTGCGATCCTGCGCCGGGTGAATCGCTTTACAATGCACGCGAACAAAGCGGCCGAGGCGCCGCTAACGCGAGCCGACGCACCCTGGCTGGCGGGGGCGATCGCGTCGGGCGGCATCGCCGGGCCCTTGCTGCTAATGGCGGGACTTTCGCGGACCAGCGCCGAGGCCGCCTCGCTTCTGCTGACCCTTGAAGGAGTCGCGACCGCGCTATTGGCGTGGTTCGTGTTCCGCGAGAACTTTGACCGCCGGATCGCGATCGGGATGTCATGCTTGGTTGCCGGCGCGATCCTGTTGTCATGGACCGGGCAGCCTTCGCTGACCGGTCTCATGGGACCAATGGCGATCGCGGGAGCCTGTCTTGCCTGGGGCCTCGACAACAATCTGACAAAAAAGGTATCACTTGCCGACCCGCTGCAGATCGTCGAACTGAAGGGCCTGATCGCGGGTCCGGTCAATCTGGCGATCGGACTATGGGCCGGCGGCAGCTTCCCGTCATTGCCAATGCTTCTCCTGGCGATGATGGTGGGCTTTGTTGGCGATGGCGTCAGTATTGCTCTTTTCGTGCGTTCGCTGCGCCATCTCGGCACAGCCAGGACGGGTGCCTATTTCGCGACGGCGCCATTCATCGGCACGCTCGCCGCGGTACTATTCCTTCGCGAGCCGGTAACGATGCAACTTGTGACAGCGGGCGCCCTGATGGGCGGGCGGCGTCTGGTTGCATCTCACCGAAGTTCATGATCACGAGCACGACCACGACGCCATGGAGCACGACCATCTGCATGACCACGATATCCATCATCAGCACACGCATGGCCCCGGAGACCCGCCGGACGATCCGCACGCGCACGGCCACCAGCACGCCCGCCTGAAGCACAGCCACGCGCATGTGCCGGACATGCATCATCCGCATCGGCACTGACGATTGCGAATGATTGGGATGGCCAGCGCCCGCAAGTGCGCCGAGCAACCGGTCGGAGCGTGTCGATTTCAGCTAAACCACTTTCAGCACCGCCATCATGCCCTGCGACTCATGTTCGAGAATGTGGCAATGATACATGCGCAATCCGGAGAATACGTGTTGCACCTTGAATCGCACCGTTTCGCCGCGCGCGACATTGACCGTGTCCTTCCACGACAGGAACGCAGCGGGCGTTTTCACGCCGTCCCGCTCGCGCTCGACGATTTGGAACTGTGCGCCGTGCATGTGGAACGGATGGTCCATATCGGCGGTATTGACGACTTCCCACAGCTCGACCTCGCCGGCGCGACTGGAAAGATCGACCCGGCTCATATCGAATTTCTTGCCGTCGATCAAATAGCCCATCTTCATGCCACCCGCGCCCATGCTCATGGTCTCACTGAAGACGACGCGCTTGTTCGCCGTGGCAGCGCCGAGGGCGGCAATGTCGCGCAATCTGGCTGGAAGGGACACTGGAGCCCTAACTTTGCCCACCAGCGCCACTGTCAAAAGCGGCGCGATAGCGCGGACGGGTTTGCCGGGCCCCATCCAACCGCGCTCGTAGGGTACGGTGACAAGACTGACCGTGCCGGGTTTGGCCTGAAAGTCGACGACGATCTCGGCGCGCTCGGCTGGCCCCAGCAGCAATTCGGTCAGCCCCGGCAATGGGCTGGCTAGCAAGCCACCGTCTGTGCCGATCTGCGTCATGGCATGGCCGTCGAAGGCGAGGCGGAGGAAACGCGCGTTGGTCGCATTCACGAGCCGGAAGCGCCGGCTGGACCCCGGATTGATTGTCAGCACAGGGTTTTTCTGGCCGTTGACCAGCAGATGATCACCCTCGCGGCCATTCATGGTGTCGAGATAATTGCTGTCGGGCATCGATCCGTCGGCGGCAAGACGCAGATCGCTGATCACCAGGACCGTCTCAGCCAGATCGGCCGGCAACGGGTCTGTCTTGGGGCGGACGATGAAGGCGCCGGCAAGACCACGATAGACCTGTTCGTGCGTCAGACCGTGCGGATGGGGGTGGTACCAATAGGTCGCGGCGCTGTTCGCCGGCAGCGTGAATTCGTAGACGCGGCTTGATCCGCTTTCGACCGGGTCCATCGGGTTGCCATCCTGGCCGGGCGGGACCGGCATGCCGTGCCAGTGGATGGTGCTGATCTGGCCAGGGATGTTGTTGACGAATTCGATGCGGACGCGGTCGCCTTCTGTCGCCTCGATCAGTGGTCCGGGGAGCGAGCCGTTGAACGCAAGCACATTCGTCGGCTTGCCGAGCGCGATTTCAATTATGGCCGGAGCCGCCGTCAGACGGGCCTCGACCAAGCCGGGTTTCGAAGCGGTATTGGCGATCTTGGTCAGGACGTGTAGCGGCGCGCCTTCTGGCAACGACAGGATACGCTCGCCTGCGCCGGCAGTTGGCGCGACGCCAGCGGCGTGGTCCATACTCGGGCCGGCCGTGCCGTGAACCATCATCATGCGGCGGCCGAGCAAGGCGGCGCCGCCCAATGCCAACGCGGTTCCCGAGAGAAGTAGTGTTCGGCGATTCATCTGGTTCACTCCGGTGTTGTCCGTTCGAGCAACGCTAAGCGTCCGCAAGCCGATCACTGGCAAATGAGCGGGCTTGTTACAGAGCGCCGCTATCTCGTGGTCCTACCCAGAACTTCGATGAGTTCCGCGATTTTGCGCCGCTGTTCGGCCGCGTCGCCGCTGGCGATCGCGTGCTCGACACAATGCGCGACGTGGTCGGCAAGCACCGCTTCCTCGACCTTGCGCAGCGCGGCCCGGACAGCAGAGACTTGCGTCACCACATCAATGCAATAGCGGTCCTCTTCCAGCATGCGTGCGAGGCCGCGCACCTGCCCCTCGATGCGGTTGAGCCGTTTCAGGCAGGCGGTCTTGGTTGTTTTCTGCATCGGTTGACAGTTACCCCTAAGGGGTATACCTGTCAAGTCTATGCGATACCCCCATAGGGTTTCGACCCCTCAGATGGACGGGAGGGTGCGATATGCCGAACATCATCGACACCGCAGGTCATTCGGCATCAACATTGCCGTTGGCGAAGGATCCCGTTTGCGGCATGGCCGTCGATCCGGCGGCCTCGCCTCACCACGCCGCGCAGGACGGGCAGACATTTCATTTCTGCTCTGCCAATTGCCGCGCCAAGTTCATGGCCGATCCCAATCGCTATCTCAGTGTCAAGACTGCTAGTCCGGTCGAACCAACGACGGCGGGAACTATGTACACCTGCCCCATGCACCCCGAAATCCGCAAGGTGGGACCTGGCTCGTGCCCAATCTGCGGCATGGCGATGGAACCCGAAATGGTGGCGGCCGATGCCGGTCCCAATCTCGAACTCGTTGACATGACTCGGCGGCTCTGGATCGGTCTGGCGCTGACGGTCCCGGTGTTGATCCTGGAAATGGGCGGCCATCTGACGGGCCTCACCATGCTACTTGGTCAGCAGACGTCGAATTGGCTGCAGCTTCTGCTGGCCACACCCGTTGTGCTCTGGGCCGGATGGCCGTTCTTCGAACGCGGCTGGCAATCCCTGGTGACGCGCAATCTCAATATGTTCACGTTGATCGCCTTGGGCACGGGCGTGGCGTGGGCCTACAGCCTCATTGGCACATTGGCCCCCGGCCTCTTCCCGGCGGCCGTGCGCGTAGCCGGCGGCGCGGTGCCGGTCTACTTCGAAGCCGCCGCCGTCATCACCGTACTGGTCCTGGTCGGGCAGGTTTTGGAATTGCGGGCGCGCGAGCAGACCTCCGGAGCCATCCGCGCCCTACTCAATCTCGCGCCAAAACTAGCCCGCCGCATCCGTGCTGACGGAACGGACGAGGACGTTGATCTCGCGCTGATCGCCGCTGGCGATAGATTACGCGTGCGGCCGGGCGAGCGCGTGCCGGTCGATGGCGAAATCATGGAGGGCGCGAGCACGCTCGATGAATCGATGCTGACCGGCGAATCCATGCCTGTCAGCAAAGCCATCGGCGCCAAGGTGATCGGCGGCACCGTCAATCAAAGCGGCGGCTTCGTGATGCGGGCCCAAAAGGTCGGACGCGACACCATGCTGGCGCGCATCGTCCAGATGGTATCGGAAGCGCAGCGCAGCCGGGCGCCGATCCAGCGCCTCGCCGATCGGGTCTCGGGTTGGTTTGTGCCCCTCGTATTGGCGGTCGCGGTCCTCGCGTTTTTCGCCTGGGCCGCCTTCGGGCCGGAACCACGCATGGCGTTCGGCCTGATCGCGGCCGTCTCGGTGCTGATCATCGCCTGCCCGTGTGCGCTCGGCCTCGCCACGCCTATTTCGATCATGGTCGGCGTCGGACGAGGCGCGCAATCGGGCATCCTCATCAAGAACGCCGAGGCGCTGGAACGGCTTGAGAAGGTCGATACCATCGTCGTCGATAAGACGGGCACGTTGACCGAAGGCAAGCCAGAGGTCACGGCCGTGCGAGCCTTCGGCTACATGAAGGAAGCCGAACTGTTGCGGCTGGCCGCCAGTCTTGAACGGAACAGCGAACACCCACTGGCGGCGGCTATTGTGCGCCGGGCGCTGAAACTCAGAACTGGTTTTGCGCCCGTCGAGAATTTTTCGGCGCCTGCCGGTCAGGGCGTGAGCGGAATAGTTGATGGCAAGGTCATGTTGATTGGCAATGCCCTCATCATGACGGAGGCGGGCATCGACATCGCCAAGGCGCGGGCCTTGACCGATGGCTATCGCGCTGGCGGCGCAACCGTGGTCTTTGTCGCGCATGGTCCAGAGCTGGTTGGCGCCATCGCCATCGCCGACCCAATAAAGGAAAGCGCGTCGGGCGCAATCGCGGCCCTGAAACAAGCCGGCTTGCGCGTCGTCATGCTCACCGGCGACAACGACATTACCGCCAACGCCGTTGCGGCCAAACTCGGCATCACCGAGGTCAAGGCCGAAGTCCTTCCGGGCGACAAAAGCAAGATCGTTCAACAGTTGCGGAGCGAGGGCCGCGTCGTCGCGATGGCAGGCGATGGCGTCAACGACGCACCTGCGCTCGCTGCCGCCGATGTCGGCATCGCCATGGGCACCGGCACGGATGTGGCCATGGAAAGTGCCGGTGTTACGCTGGTCAAGGGGGACCTCAACGGTATCGTCCGGGCACGGCAACTGTCGGCGGCGACCATGTCGAACATCCGCCAGAATTTGCTGTTCGCCTTCATCTACAATGCCGCCGGGGTGCCGATTGCCGCAGGCGCGCTCTATCCGGTGTTCGGCCTCTTGCTGTCGCCGATGCTGGCCGCCGCCGCCATGGCGCTGTCGTCAGTCAGCGTCATTGGCAATGCGCTACGGTTACGGAAAGTTAATCTCTCATGAATTTTCTGTTCTGCGACAATATGCAAGGGTGGCGAAACGTCCGGAACCGCTCACGATCTCTTGATGGTCGTTTTGTTGACGGAAATATTATCAATAGATGATACGACCAAGGGCTAGGAACTGGAACTCGGGCTCGGATGCGTTTCGCACTTGCCATATTGATTGCAATATCGATTGCCTGGGGCTCCGTGGCCGGAGCGGCCGCCCAGACAAATGGCCGTGCTATGTCCGCAGCCGTGAACGATTGTGCGGCCAAGGCGAAGCCCGGTTGCCCTTGCAAGCATGAGCCCGCGAACTGCGCCAAGGCGAACTGTTCCTTGTCCTGCGGGCAAATAGCAGGGCTTGTCGAAGTTTCAGGCGAATTGGCGGGGCATACGGACACGGTTGCCACCGCTGTCTTGCTGTGGGCATATCATTCGATTGCTCCAGAGTTCGAACCCCCAATTCCTCGAAGCTGACCCCAAATACGACTTGTCCGTTCCTTACCGGCTGCGCTTTGGCGTGCGCCGATTGGCGGCGTTGTCTGGTCTTCGCTGGCCGGTTTCGAAATGAATTTGGGAAATGCAAATCATGAGCTCTAGAATTCTGTCCGCGACAACGCTCGCGGGACTCACCCTTGTTGTCGGTATTGCTGGCGGCTATCGGCTGGGCACTGGCACGTCGCTGGATCTGCCATTTCTGCTATCGCAGTGGTCCACCCACTCTATAGCCCTAGTTGACACAGCTGGCGCTTCTACCGGTGACCAACGCAAGTTGCTCTATTACCGCAATCCAATGGGTGCGCCCGACACGTCGCCCGTGCCCAAGAAGGACTCGATGGGCATGGACTATATTGCGGTCTATGCGGAGGAGGTTGCTCCCCCAAAGGCCAAGAAGATCCTCTACTACCGCAACCCAATGGGCGCTCCCGATACCTCCCCGGTCCCCAAGAAGGATTCCATGGGGATGGACTATCTTCCCGTCTATGCCGAGGACGTAGCAACGCCGGCCACTAAGAAAATTCGCTACTATCGCAATCCGATGGGCGCCCCCGATACGTCGCCGGTGCCCAAGAAGGACTCCATGGGGATGGACTACATTCCCGTTTATGAGGACGGCGATACCGCCTCGCCAGACGACGCCAAGATCGTAAAAGTCAGCGTCGACAAGGTGCAGCGTTCCGGCGTGCGTACTACCGTCGCCGAGACGCGCAAGTTGGCGTTGCCGATCCGCGCGCCTGGAAAAGTCGTGATCGATGAGCGCACCCTGCGCATGATCACGCTGCGTGTCGACGGTTATATCGACAAGCTGTATGTCAACGCAGTCGGCCAGCAGGTGAAACAGGGCGAGCCGCTGTTCCGGCTGTTCAGCCAGGAGGTCCTGAACGCCGAGGCCCTCTATCAAGTGGCGATCCAGAGCGGGGGCAAACAGTCGGCCGGCAATCAGGGTGCGCTGCGCCGGCTGGAGAACCTCGGGCTGCCCGAGAGCCATCTGCGCAAGATCGGCGCCACCGGGGCGGTGCCGGCCAACATCGAATGGCCCAGCCCGGTCAGTGGCGTCGTGATCGAGAAAATGGTGGTCGAGGGCGAGCGGGCCGAGCCGGGCCGAGCGCTGTTCAAGATTGCCGACCCATCGCATCTGTGGGTGATCGCCGATGTCGCCGAGCAGGATGCCGACAAAATCCGCGTCGGAGCCGAAGTCTCGCTGACGTTCCGGGCGCTGCCAGGTGAGCCCGTCGCCGGCAAAGTGACGTTCATTTATCCGGGTCTCAACGCCGATACTCGCACGGCAAAAATCCGAATAGATCTCGCCAACCGCGACGGGCGCTTCCGGCCCGACATGTACGCCGACGTCACGATCGACTCCGGCACCGGCGATAACCTGGCGTTGACGGTGCCCGTCGACGCCGTGATCGACAGCGGCGGCAAACGGGTGGTTATCCTCGACAAGGGCGATGGCAAGTTCGAGCCGCGCGAAGTCACGTTGGGCGCGCGAGGCGACGGATTTGTCGAAGTCAAGACGGGCATCGCGGCTGGCGACAAAATCGTGACCGCCGCCAACTTCCTCATCGATGCCGAGAGCAATCTCAGGGCCGCGCTTGCCGCGTTCACGGCGGAACCCAAGACAGGTGAACCTGCGGCCCCGATTCCACAGGTCAAACCGGTGGCCTCGGCCGGCACTGCAAACGCCGCCGAGGTGTCCCAATGATTGCTGGCATCATCCGCTGGTCGGCACGCAATCTGATGCTGGTGTTCCTGGGATCATTCTTCCTGGCCGCACTGGGTGTCTATGCGGTCTCGAGAGTCCCGCTCGACGCCATCCCCGACCTCTCCGACACTCAGGTCATCATCTATACGGAGTATTCGGGCCAGGCGCCTCAGGTGGTCGAGAACCAGGTCACCTATCCTCTCACTACAGCCATGCTGTCGGTACCCAAATCGCGCGTTGTGCGGGGCTTTTCTTTCTTCGGCGTATCGTTCGTCTACGTTATTTTCGAGGACGGCACGGATATCTACTGGGCGCGCTCGCGCGTGCTCGAATATTTGAGCGCGGCGGCGCGAAGCCTGCCGGCAGGCATCACGCCCACGCTTGGACCCGACGCAACCGGCGTCGGCTGGGTCTATCAATATGCCGTGCGCGGCAATGGTCAAACCCTTGCCGAGACGCGCGCCTCGCAGGACTGGCACATCCGCTATGCGCTCGCCAAAGCCGAAGGGGTCGCAGAAGTCGCCAGCGTCGGCGGCTTCGTCAAGCAATACTCCGTCGTTGTCGATCCGCAGCGCCTCAAGAGCTACGGCATTTCGCTCGACAAGGTCCGCGACGCCATCCGCGACAGCAATATGGACGTCGGCGGACGAACCATAGAAATGTCGGAGACCGAATTTGCGGTGCGCGGGCGTGGCCTGATCAAGAATATCGGCGACCTTGAACTGATTGTGCTGAAGGCCAGCGGCGGCACGCCCGTGCTGCTGCGCGACGTCGCCCGCGTGGAACTCGCCCCCGACGAGCGGCGTGGCATCGCCGAGCTCAACGGCGAGGGGGAAGTCGCCAGCGGC
>JANMVX010000301.1:0-10208 GCA_031393505.1 Hyphomicrobiaceae bacterium
CATGACCTCCCCCAATCGCCTGAAAGCCGCGCTCGCCGAAACCCGTCCCCTGTTCGGTGTCTGGATGCAATTGGGCCACCCCGCAATCGCCGAGATTATGAGTCTTCTCGGCTACGACGTGGTGCTGATCGACATGGAGCACGGCCCCGGCAGCCTCGGCGATACCGGGAACATGATGCGCGGCGTGCAGCGCTCCGCAGCCTCGGCGATGGTGCGCGTACCGAGCGGAGACCCAGCCTTCCTGAAACCGCTGCTCGATCTCGGCCCCGAGGGCGTCATGATCCCGATGGTGGAAACGGCCGAACAGGCCCGCTCGGCCGTTGCGGCTTGCCGCTATCCCCCCAAGGGCAACCGAGGCTGGGCCGCCGGCGGCGCGCGCGCCTCGCAGTATGGTCTTGATACGGACTATACGCTCAAGACCGCCGCCGACCTCGTAGTGGCCTGCCAGATCGAATCTGTGCGCTCGGTCGAAGCGGTTGAAGCCATTTGCGCGGTGGACGGCATCGACATCATCTTCATTGGCCGCAATGATCTGGCTGCCGACGCCGGCCATATCCTCGACCTCGACCATCCCGACGTGAACGCCATGGTCGACCGCGCGCTGGCCGTCGCACGCAAGGCCGGAAAAAAGACTGGCACCGTGCCGAGTGCCGGCCGCGACTGGGCCTCACTGTTCCGTGACGGCTTCGATCTGGTGCTGCCGTCTGGCGATGTCTCGCTGTTGCGCGACGCAGCAAGGGCAGAGCTGGGCGCGTTCCACACATTCGCGGGCAAGCCGGAAAAGGCCGGACGCGCCGTATCGAAGGGCTATTAGCAGCGTGACTGTGCCTTCCAATCTGCGGGGCATCCTGGCCATGGTGTTGGCCATGGGGGTGTTCATCGCAAGCGACTGCTGCATGAAACTGGCCCTGAGAGATCTGCCGCTGTTCCAACTCATGCTCATGCGCGGCATTGCCAGCGTGGGGTTGTGCCTGATGCTGGTGCTGGCGCTTGGCTATTCTGGCGATCTCGCCCGCATGCTTAACCCCTGGGTTCTCGCCCGTGCCCTGTGTGAGGTGGCAGCGAACATCAGTTTCACACTCGCCATTTTTCATCTGCCGATCGCCGATGTGACGGCCATCGCCCAGACCTGCCCGCTGCTGGTCTTGCTCGGGGCCAGGGTCATCTGGGGCGAGCGGCTTGGGCCCTCGCGCCTCCTTTTGATTGCGCTCGGCGTCGCCGGCGCTCTCTTGGTCGCACAGCCCGGCGCGACCGCCGCTTCGCCCTTTGCCATTCTGGGCTTCCTAACCGCCGTGACCGCCGCGATCCGCGACCTCATCACGCGCCAGGTGCCAGCCGGCATCCCCGCGCCCGTCGTCGCCTTCGCGGTGCTCGTCGTCCTCATGTGTACTGGCGGGGTGGCCACACTGGCGCTCGAGACCCCCGCCTTGCCTCCGGTCCGCGACGTGTTCCTTGTGCTGCTGGCCGGTGCCCTGATGACCGGCGGACACATCTGCATTTTCCTCGCCTACAAGATCGGCCCCGCGCGCTCGGTCGCGCCTTTCATGTATTCGCTTACGCTGTGGGCGGTGCTCGGCGGCGCTCTCTTGTTCGGTGACCTACCCAACGGCCTTGCGCTGGCGGGCATGACGCTGGTCGTCCTGGCGGGGCTCCTGATCATCACTGTGGACCACCGCAGAAACTCAGTGTCGCGGATGCCACCTGCCAAGCCGAGCTTGGCCACCCCATGAGGCCCACATGAAAAAAGTCAGATACGCCGTCATTGGCGCGGGATGGATCTCGCAGGAGGCGTTCATGCCGAGCGTTGCCCAGACCGGCAATTCCGAGATTGCCGCCATCGTGTCGGGCAACCTCGATACGGCCAAGGCGCTGGCGGATTTTCATGCCGTCCCGGCCCTGTACGGTTACGACCAGTACGACGCTATGCTGGCCTCCGGCACGATAGACGCCGTCTACATCGCTTTGCCCAATTCGCAGCATGCCGACTATGCCATTCGCGCAGCCAAAGCCGGCGTGCATGCGATGGTGGAAAAGCCGCTCGCGGTCTCGGTACCCGAATGCGAAGCCATAATCGCGGCGGCCGACCAGGCCGGCGTCTGGCTCATGACCGCCTATCGCTTGCACACCGAGCCCGGCACGGTTGCCGCGCTGGACCTAGTGCGCTCAGGTGCCATCGGCGAGCCGCGCATGGTCTCGTCCACCTTCTGTTTCCAATCCGGCCCGCGCAATCATCGGCTCCTCGCCGAGCACTGGGGCGGTCCGCTGCAGGATCTCGGTGTCTACTGCATCAATGCCGCGCGCCACATTTTCGAGAGCGAACCGGTCGAGGTTCCGGCCACGACGGGGCGCGGCGACGGCGATGCGCGTTTTGCCGAGGTCGAGGAGACTTTCGCGGCCACCCTGCGCTTTCCCGGCGGCAGGATCGCCAACTTCTTCGCCAGCTTCGGCGCAGAACTGGCCGAGAGCTATAGCATCTTTGGAACCAATGGCCGGCTTGAGGTCTCCCCCCGGTTACCGCTTCGAGACCGCGCGCCGGCTCCTCTTAACTGCGGACGGCAAGACGACGGAGCAGCTGTTTCCGAAGGTCGACAATTTCAGCGGCCAGACGGCCTACTTCTCCGACTGCATCCTCAATCACGTGCGGCCCGAAGCCGACGGCGAGGAAGGCCTGGCCGATGTGGCTATCATGCGCGCGCTGGAAGAGGCGGCACGTACCGGTCGGTCCCAACCTGTGGCGTTGCCGGCCCGCAAGCAACGTCCTGGCGCCGACACATTGCGCCCATTTCCGTATGCCGAGCGGCGCTTGCTGGTACCATAATACCCGGTTGAGCAGACAAATGGGGCCAACTCTTCTCGCCTAGGTCGGCGAGTCTACGCCCGCCCTACCAGGGTCTGCACATTTGGCTCAGCCGATGCAGTGTCAGTTGCAACTATACTTCGTGTAGACGCGGACACGCATGGGCGGGGCCGGCGGCAGGGGGCGGCCGTCTAATCTGGCCGTGATGATCTCGATAGCAAGCTCCACTTCCCGCTCGACGTCGTGGCCGATGGCGAAGTGCATAAGGCCTTGCTCCATCAGCATGCGGGAATTGGCGTTCAACTCGTGGCCGATGAATACGGTCTTGCCGCCAAGCCCTGATTCCGCCAATGCGCGGCCGATGCCGAGATTGCCGGCCACCGGATTGTAGACGCCCGCGGGGGCGCCGTGCTCGGCGAGATAGGCCATGATGTTGCTGTAGGATTGCTCATTGTCGTCGTGGGAGTTCAGCCGCTCGTCCACGTCCAGGTTGGTGAACTCCGACCGCAGCACGCGGCGGAACCCCAGTTCGCGCTCCTCCTGACAGCGGTAGGGCGCGCTGAACACCAGCAGCACTTTTCCGGGCTTGCCGCCGGCGATCTGGCCCATCAGGTAGGCGGCCGTAGCGCCAGCGCTTGCCTGATCGCTGCCGACATAGGCGACGCGGCCCGAATTGGGCAGGTCGGTGGTCAGGCACACCACCGGGCAGCCGCGGTCGCTGACGGTGCGCAACGCCCGGTTGATGCTGAGGTTTTCCCGCGCCACGACGACCAGGCCATCGGCCTCAGCCGCGGCGCGCTCGATGTCGTGCGATAGTTTCGCCGGATCGACCTCCGAGGTTGGCACCGCCGTGAACGGGGTGGCGATGCCGGGGTTGCGGGCCGCCGCCGCCAGCACGGCTTCTTCCAGCGTTCGATTATAGCTGATGCCGGAATCCGTGATGAACGCGATCCGCCGGACCGCGCCCTCGGGCGCTCGTGAGGCCTTGGGGGCTCCACCAAAACTGGCCAGCGCGTCCATTACCTTGAGGCGGGTTGCTTCCCGCACGCTGTCGCGGCCGTTCAAAACCCGGTCCACCGTGGACGTACCCACCCGGGCGGCGCGCGCAATTTCGGCGACCGTCGGGCCCTTCCAGCTGCTAGCCGCCTCGGGGCCGACCTTGTTGGTTTTCATAACCCTTGTTGCCAATCATGGAATTCACACCATTTCCGATAAATACACCGATTTTCGCAGACAGCAAGCGCGTCGGCGAGAGGAAATGGTGCTATTTGCACCACATTTGGACACACCATGCAGTTGACTTGGTGGGAATATTCTGATGGTATTGCCCGCATTGGTGGCAGTAAACTGGTGTGAATTGACGCATAGTCAACCGAATTGGTGGCGAGGGTCCCGGCGGCCTGGAGAGTCCTCCCCTCTCCCGCCCGCTCTTCCCTCAGTCGATCTGAGGCCGGCCTCACGGCGCTGAAATCAGGATGAAGACATGAACCGCATCGATGGAAAGATCGCGATCGTCACCGGCGGCACCCAAGGGCTCGGTGCCGCGATTGCCAAACAGTTTGCCGAGGCCGGAGCGGCCGGGATCGTGATCTGTGGCCGCACAGCGGCCAAGGGCAAAGCGGTGGCGGCGGAAGTCACCAAGATTGGTGAAAAGAGCGGTGCCAAGACCAAAGTCAAATTCGTAGCGGCTGACCTCGGGCTGGTGGAAGACTGCCGGGCCGTTGTCGCGGCCGCCGACGAAATGTTCGGCCGGGTCGAAATTCTGGTGAATGCTGCCGGCATCACCGACCGGGGCGACATTCTGGGCACCAGCCCCGAACTTTTCGACCGCATGTTTGCGGTCAACACCCGCGGACCGTTCTTCCTGATGCAGGAATCCATTCGGCGCATGATTCGCGACCAGGTGGAGGGCGCGATCGTCAACATCGGATCGGTCTCGGAACTGGCCGGGCAACCTTTTATATCAGCCTACTGCGCGTCCAAGTCCGCGCTGGCGACGTTGACGCGCAACACGGCATTCGCGGTGATGCGCAACCGCATCCGCGTGAACCAGCTCAGCATCGGCTGGATGGCGTCTGACGGCGAGGACAAGATCCAGCGCGAGTTCCATGGGGCCAAAGCTAATTGGCTGGATGACGCCGCCAAGGAACGCCCCTTCGGCCGGCTGTTGGCGCCCGAAGAAGTTGCGCGGGCCGTGAACTTTTTGGTCTCGGCCGATGCCGGCATGATGACCGGTGCCGTGATCGACTTCGACCAGTCGGTCACAGGCGCGTTTCCGTTCGCGCCACCGAGCCCGCCCGATGTGATGAAACTTGGTTAGGCGGAAAGATGTCTCGGCAAACTATTGATAGAGGGGCCAAAGAGTATGCTTCGCGTTGCAGTATTGGGTTGTGGCCGGATCGGCCGGATGCATGCGGCCAATGTTGCGCGGCATCCGCGCACATCGTTGGCGATGGTCTATGACATCGACGCCAAGGCAGCGTCGGACGTCGCCGCAAAAGAAGGCGCCAAAGTCGCCAAGTCGCCAGCAGACGTGTTCGGATCGAAGGACGTCGATGCCGTCCTGATCGCGACGGCGACACCCACTCATGCCGACTACATCGAAATGGCGGTGGCCGCCGGCAAAGCCGTGCTGTGCGAAAAGCCCATCGATCTCGACTTGAAGCGCGTGGACCTGTGCCGCAAGCGCATTGCCGGCTCCACTGTCGCCATCCAGCTGGGGTTCAATCGTCGCTTTGATCCGGGCCATCGCGCCGCCCGCGATGCCGTGGCGGCGGGTGAGATTGGAGCGCTCAATCAGGTCATCATCACCTCGCGCGATCCAGCGTTGCCGCCAAAGAGCTACCTGATGCAGGCGGGCGGGCTATTCCGCGATATGACCATTCATGACTTCGATCTTGCCCGGTTCATGTTGGGCGAAGAGCCGGTGGAAGTGTTTGCGCTGGCTGGCGCCTTGAACGATCCGGCGCTCGGGGCCGAGCTCAACGAGATCGACAGTGCGATGGTCATCCTGCGCACCGCCAGCGGCAAGCAGTGCCACATCAACAACACCCGCGCCGCCGTCTACGGCTACGACCAGCGCGTGGAACTAGTCGGCCAGACCGGAATGGTGATTTCCGACAACCGCAAGCCGCACGAGCTCAAGCGCTTCGGGGCCAAGCAAACGGAAGGGGCGGAACCTTATCTGCTGTTCTTCCTGGAACGCTACAACGAAGCCTTCATGGCCGAGATCGACGCCTTTGTGGAAGCCGTTGAAACCGGCCGCGCGCCGTCGCCCGGCTTCGAGGACGGCCGCCAAGCCCTGATCCTGGCCGAAGCGGCGTACAAATCTCTTCGCGAAGGGCGTTTGGTGAAAGTGTCCGAGATATCGGTATAAGCCGCGCCAAACAATGAAACAGCTTTGCGGCTGATGTCTGCAATATCGCACACCGTCAACAGTCGCAAGTCTACGGCACGGCCACCACCGCTAACGGAAGCCAAGAAGAGCAACCCGGAGGAAACAAATGAAACTTATTCACTCCAGCCTCGCCTTGGGCCTGATGCTGGCAACGTCCACTGCGGCCTTCGCCGGCAGCCCCGCCGACGTCAAGATCGGCTTCACGCCAAAATTCCTGAAGGACGATTTTCAGGTGCTGATGACCGATCTCTCCAAGAAGGCGTTCGCGGCAAAGGGCTTCACGCTCGTCGGCGCTCCCGATCCGAACGGTGACATCGCCGCCCAGGTCGACGCACTGCAGAACCTGCTCGCCAATGGCGCCAATGTCATCGTCTTCGCCCCGCTCGATGCCGCCGGCATCGTCCCGGCCGTGAAGAAGGCCAACGATATGAAGGCCCTGGTGTTCTCCATTGATGACGGCCCGGCCGGTGGCAAGGTGACCGCGACCGTGCGCGCCGACAACGTCAACGCCGGCGCCCAAGGCGCAGAGGAAATGGCTCGCCGCCTGAAGGGCAAGCCGTGCTTCGCCGCCAAGACCTGCACCGTTCTTGAGCTTCAGGGGTCGCTCAAGACGCCGAATGGCCTTGATCGTTCGGCCGGCTTTGCGAACAAGCTGAAGGAACTGGCGCCAGACGTGAAGATCATCCAGCGTCCGACCGAATGGACGGCCGACATGGCCGCCGACGCAGCGCAGAACGTGCTGACGCAGACACCCGATCTCGCCGGCATCTTCATGGCCTCGGAGCTGATGGCGAGCGCCATCAACGCCCAGCTGAAGGCCGCTGGCAAGACCGGCATGGTCGGCGATGCCAACTCGGTCATCCGGGTGGCGATCGACGGGACGCCGCAGGGCCTGCAACTGATCCGCGACAAGGCGCTCGATGCGACGGTATCGCAGCCGCTGAGCGCCTATGCGACCAAGACGGCGGAACTGATCGAGCTGGTCTCGGGCGGCGGCAAGATCGAAGTTGGTCCGCGTCCAGATGGCAAGGTAATCGACACGCCGGTAGGACCGCAGTACCAGCTCAATGCGACGCTTGTCACCTCGGCCAACGTCGACTCGAAGGATCTGTGGGCCAATCAGCTGGCCAAGTAAGCTTCGGCCGCACACTGAGGGAGCCAAAGGTCCATGAGCAGCGAAAAGCCCATCGTTGAGATGCGCAACATCGCCAAGACTTTTGGTTCCACGAAAGCTTTGCGGGGCGTGGATTTCACCGTCATCAAAGGTGAGGTTCACGCTCTGCTCGGCCGCAACGGCGCCGGCAAAAGCACCCTGGTGTCCGCATTGAGCGGATTTACCCCGGCCGATTCCGGAACCATCACCATCGCCGGCACGACCATTGTTGCCAATGGCCAGAATTACGCTGCAGCCATCAAACATGTGATGGGGCACGTGCAGCAGACGCCGCGCTTGTTCGATCTGCTTACGGTGGCAGAGAATCTTTTCGTCGAGAACCCCATCGTCCGCAATCGTTTTGGCTTTGTCAGCCAGGCCAAAACACTCGAACTGGCCAAAACCCTGCTCGACGAGTGGAAGATGGACATTCGCCCCACGGCCATGGCCGGCGAACTTGACGCTGGATCGCGTCAGCTCCTGGAAATCATGAAGGCGCTCAGCCGCGGCGTGCCGGTGATGATCCTGGATGAGCCGACGGCAGCCCTGAGCAATGCGGAAAAGCAGCTGCTGTTTGGCCACGTGAATGCGTTGAAAGCGGGGGGCGTTTCGTTCGTCTACATTTCCCATCACCTCGATGAAGTGTTTGAAGTCGCCGACAGGGTCACCATCCTGCGCGATGGGCTGGTGGTGAAGGCGGGCGAACCGGTCGGCAATCTCGACGTGGAGACCATCGCCAATCTCATGATGGGCGAAAAGACGGTCCGCAGTACGCGGAAAGATCACACCGACGTCAAGGGCGATATGCTGCTGGAAGCCAATGGCATCGGCCTTAAAGGGTTTGCCGTCTCCTGCATCGACTTCCACCTCCGCCCCGGCGAGATCGTGGCGTTGGCCGGTCCCGTCGGCAGCGGCAAGGAAAGCCTGGCGCTGGTGCTGGCCGGACAAGAAGAGCCAACGCACGGCAAGGTCACGAGCGGGCGCAAGACCTTCCCCACAATCGGCTTTGTCCCCAGCGACCGCCATGTCAGCGGCTATGTCGGCATCCTCGGCGTGCGCGAGAACGTTTCCATGGGCGGGCTTGACGTGCTGTCCAACCGGCTGGGTTTCATCCGGCAAGCCCAAGAGCACACTCACGTTCCCCGCCTGACCGCGCAGACCAATGTCATCGCCTCGTCGCTCGAGCAGCCGGTCGCGCACCTGAGCGGCGGCAATCAGCAGAAGGTGGTGTTTGCCCGCAGCTTGTGCCGGGATCCCGAAGTGATTGTCGCCCTCAGCCCGACGCGCGGCGTCGACGTCGGCGCCAAGGAGCAGCTCTATGGATTGCTGCGAAAGCTGGCGAGCGAGGGCCTGGGTGTGGTCGTCGTTTCAGACGAAGAAGACGAAATCGAACAACTGGCCAACCGCGTCGTCATCGTGTTCGAGGGACGGATCGCGGATCAGTTGCAAGGCGACTACAGTATGAAAGACTTGGTTCTGCATATGGAAGGTGCTGCATGACGGCCGAAAGCACGGTTCATTCCCAGGCGCGTCATGCGTCGGCGGACACGCCAAAGTCCGGCATCGGCGACGGCGGCCAATCCCGGCTGGCCGCGTTTGGCAGCGCCTTTGTCGCCAACGGTTTTACGATGTATCCGTTCCTGCTCCTGCTGGTCATCGCCGGAGCCATGGTCGCGCCGCGATTTCTCACCCCGCTCAACTTCGTCAACATCCTCGATCAGGTCAGCGTGCTTGGCCTCACCACCATCGGCCTGACATTTGTGGTGCTGATCGGCCGCTTGGATCTTTCGCTGGAGGGCATTGTCGGCTTTGCGCCGATGCTCGCCGCCGTGATGATGGCGCCGGCGGCGGCGGGTGGGTTCGGCTTGGGGTTGCCCGGCTGGATCGGCCTGCTCGTTGCGATCGGGGTCTCCACCTTCATCGGCTGGTTCAACGGCTTCATGGTGGTGAAGGTCGGCCTCAACCCCTTCATTTCCACCTTGGGCCTGCTCGTCCTGCTGCGCGGCGGTGTACTGATTGTTTCCAGCGGCCGCTCCATCTATTCGCCCGGCGCGGAATTGACCTACCTCGGCTCGGCCAACATTTACGGCATGCCGGTGTCGGTGCTGCTGTTCATCACCATCGCCTTCGTCGTCGGCTGGGTCTTCAAGTATCACCGTTATGGCCGGGCCCTGTACGCCGTCGGCGGCAACGAAGAAGCGGCACGCGCGGCCGGCATCAATGTCGACCGCGTCATCTGGTCAGCCTTCATCTTCGCCGGCCTGCTCGCCGGATTGGCCGGCATCCTGATGACCGGCCGCCTCGACAGCGCCGTCACCACCCAGGGCCAGGGTATCATCTTCTCCGCCTTCGCCGCCGCCGTCATCGGCGGCGTGAGTCTCGGCGGTGGCCGCGGCACCATCATCGGCGTCGTCAGCGGCGTCCTGTTGATCGGCGTCATCAACAATCTGCTGACGCTCGCCAACGTGCCCTCGTTCTACGTGCAAGCCTCGACCGGCGCGGTCATTATCATCGCCGCCGTACTGACCACCGTCGCGAGCCGCCGATCCAGCGGCGTCAAGACACGGACGTGAGAAACACGACGGCGTGAGCATGGGCTCTCGGACCGACAGCCCGGAATAAAAGCAAATGCTGGATCACGCGGACCAGCCGCGCCAGGGCGATATCGACGGGCGCGGCAATCTTTCAAAAAAGGCGCTGATCGACTTCACGATCTGGTTTCTGCAGTTGTGCCTCGACCAGGTCGCCTTCATGGCTCGCCTCTTCGACCTGGGCACATTGGCGGGCCGGCTTGACGCCTATGTGGCGCGCAGCGAGATCCTGAAGCCCGAGGCCGCCCGGCTGCTTACGGAAGCGCTGGT
>JANMVX010000311.1:0-1696 GCA_031393505.1 Hyphomicrobiaceae bacterium
GCCGGTCCATGTAGGCGTCGGTCGCTCCGCCCATGTCGCCGGGGCCGCGACGGCCGTCTGCTCCGTCCCCTGACGATGCGATCCTGAGGCTCATGCGATCCCCCTGTTGCCGGTTTGCTTGGCTATTGGCGAATTCAATGCTTCCGCCGCCGGCCCCCAGAAACGGTCCACGGCCTGAGGTTGGCTCGGCGCGGTGGCGACTGGCGTGGGCTGGGGCGGCACGGCGGCCGGTTTTTTCTGTGCGTGGGACTCCGGTAGCGGCACGTGGAACCAGTAGGCCCAGCCCGCGTTCGCGCCGAGCGCGCCCTCCCAGATCATGCCGGAGACGACGATGCAGGCGATTTGGAAGTAAGGGTTCAGGCCGCCAAAGAGCCAAACATAGGCGCAGTTGATCCACGCAAACAGTAGGAACAGCGGCACCGCCAGCGCCCCCAGGAATGCTCCATTCGCCAGCCGCGGAATATCGCGCATCGACGGGATGAAGAGATGGCTGACCAGGATGGTCGACATGCCAATGAAGGTCGTGACGAGAATGCTCAGGACCAGGATCATCCACACGGGGTTGGTATGATCCAGCGCGGCCCACAAGTCTCCCTTTGTGAGTCTTTCGTAGATCGGACTGAGCGTGCCGTGGGTGGCAATGCTGGCGAACCAAAGCCGCATGACAGCTGTGATGCCAACGAACAACACACCTGTCGCCAGCCCCACCCAGGGCGAGCGCGTCTGGCGGGCCCACATGTAGGCGCCATAACCGATCGTAAAGCCAAGCGGCGCCGACGATAGCAGCGCCAACTTGTGCTCCCAAACATCGACCAGGATCGGCGGCTTGACTTCCCAGCTGCCCCTGAACGGATCGATCAAGAACAATGCGCTGACCGCGCCCGACAGCGCTCCCATGGCGCCCATGATCCAGAACGGCCCGGCATCACGATCATAGACGCGGCACGAGTCGACCAGATTCGAGTTGGTCCAGGGCACCTGATGGCCGGCGGTCGCCACGCGCACATCTTTGGCCACCAGCTGGGCCATCGTCACGAGATCCAAGCCGCGCGTTCCAATGTAGCGCACCACGGCTTGCGTGAATGGGCTGAGGTCGCTGCCCGTGCCGTCATCGGCGAGCTCGCCAGCCTCGGAGGAAAACGCCAGGAAGGTGCCCACTTTCAAGTGCGGGCGGCGCAGCGGGCGCAGCCCAGAGGCGTGACCGATGCCGCGCGACCCGGCCACTGCCGCGGCGCTCCCACCCACATCTGGGCCACTGCTCGGCGCCGGCTTGGGACGCAGCGTGCGCTCCAGCCCCGCGGTATCGCGGCAGGCGTCGAGAAAGATGATCTTGTTGTCCGCCGCCGCCATGCGCTCGAGCAGCTTTTGCACCGAGACGAGATCGAGGATCGGATCGGCTGAGTCGAAACTGAAATCCTTCGGCACGATGTAGTTGATGATGCAGGCGCCATCGGCGAGCTGAATGCCGTGCCCGGAATAATAAATCAGCATGGTGTCGCAGGCGCCAGCGCGCTTTACGAAGGCATCCACGCGGCCTTCGATGTTCTGCTTGTTGAGGTCGATCCAGGTTTCGACGTCATAGCACGCGCGCTTCAGCTCCGCCGTGACGGCGGCCGCGTCATGCTCGGGATTTGTCAGGTGCGGCGCGTGCGCGTATTTGCCGATGCCCAGAACGAGGGCGAACTTCGGCGCTTGG
>JANMVX010000314.1:0-6250 GCA_031393505.1 Hyphomicrobiaceae bacterium
CGCAAGGCCCGGCGAAGCGACGTTCGACCTCACCACACGGCCTAATCCCAAACAGCAACAAGCGCTCGATCTCATAGCCGCAATCGCCGTGTAGACAGGCGCGATTGCCGTGCTTCGATCCTAACAGATTGAAGTAGCAGGGAAATCGTCAGTCGAGAGCCAGGAACTTCGGTTTAGGGCACAAACAGTTCCAGCGTTCATTGATGCTGACTCGTCATCCTCGACCCGCGAGCGCCTTTTTGCGCGCAGCGGCTGTCGGGGATCCATGCGCAAAGAGCCGCCGCAGGCGTCAGCATTCCTGTCGCCCCTGCAACGCGTTCGGATGCAAAGAGATATTGGCGCCTGGCGACGTCTTGCGCTGATGGATCTCCGAGGGCGGCGACAGGCCCAGTGGGCCTTTGCCGCTCGAAGATGACGATCCAAGGTCTTTGACGGTCGGCATAAAAAACCCGGGCGCGATGGCCCGGGTTTGCGGTCGGTGGGTGTGAGCGGCGTCTACAGGATGAAATCGGCCTGCTTGAGGTCGATGTGGCCGCGCAGCGCGATGTGGAAATCGGAGCCGCCGTCGCCGTTCGATTGGCCGTCGATGATGGTGCGCCAGTCGCTGTCGGTCTGCTCGATATGGAAGCCGACATGGCCCTTGCCGTGATGGCCGCTGCTGTCGCTGTCCGAGCCGTCCCACACGAAGCTCTCGCCGCTGCTGAGGAAGGGATCGAAACTGATCCAATGCAAATCGATGCGGTCCATGCCTTGCGAGAAGTCGGCCACCATGTCGAGCGCGTTGGCGCGGTGCACGGTCATGATCGTGGTGTTGAAGACGAAGATGTCATGCCCAGCGCCGCCGATCATCAGCTGCGGACCATCGCCCGCCACCAGGATGTCGTCGCCAGACGTGCCGGCCATCAGCGCAAAGGTCTCGCCGTCGAAGCTGGCGGATTTCGCCCCGATGACGATATCCTTGCCGTCGCGGTCGGCGTGCTGGTCGGCGACCACCACGTTGTTGTGGGCGCTGAGCGAGAGATAGTAGTCGTCGACACCGCCCGCGTAGGCCGCCGTGTCAGCGGCGGAACCCGCCACGACCACGTCGTCGCCACGCCCGCCCGACAAAACGTCGCCGTGGCCGGAGCCAATCACGACATCGGCGGCGGCGCTGCCTTGAACCGTATGCGACCCATCGGCCGCCGTGACGATCATAAAGGCGCCTTCGTCCGCTTTCAATCGTTCAAAGTCGACCAGAATTGTGTTGCTTGCCGATCCGGCCGAAACCGACACGGCCGCAGCCCCGCCAGAGTGGTGATGGGGCGCCGTCACCAAGGACAGCGTCAAGTCCTCGATCGATCCGGCGAAGGTCGCCGTGTCTACGCCATCGCCGCCGAAAATGATCTGGTTGCCACTGCCGATCTGGAAGGCGTCGTCGCCGTTCGTACCCGTGATAACCTGGTAGTCAACGCCGCCCACCTTCGCCAGCATGGCGTCCGTCGCCGTGATCGCGATGTCTGCCGTGGACTGATCGGCTCCGTCGGCTGAACCGATCACGACATGGCTGCCGCCAACAGGATGGGGTGATTCGGCAGACCCATCCGGGGACTGCGCACCGAGTGAGTCCGCGCCGTCGCTGCCAAGCAGATCGTCGCCGCCGGCCATTACGAGGAGTGCGTTGTTCTGATCGGACCCACCATCCCGGGACTGATCGGCTTTCGAATTGGGCGCGTCGACGGGCGCTGTCACGGAGTGCGCCGTCGTCCGATCCGCAGCCGCCAACTTCGCAGCGTCGTCCGAGTTATCGACGGGCGCGGTCAAATCCTTGTGCGTGTCTTGGCCAATCGCCTCAGCCCGCGCTTGGGCCGACAGGCCAACCGCGGCGGCCACCGTCATCCAGGCGATGTCGTCGCTTGAAACACCGCGCGCCTGACGCGGAGCGGCGGCATTCGAATTGGCCGCCGCGTCCGCATCGGCCAGGCGGCCGGCATGCGGGAAGAGGGCGCTCGCAGTGCGGAACAAGAGACCGCCAGGACGCGGAGCCGACAGGTCCGCTGCCACCTTTGGCAGCGCTATGATGGGATCGGACGGGGCCAGCGCCGTCTGGGAAAAATGAAAACTATCCTGGTTGCCAGCCATTGGGGCCGTGCGGGCGCGCATCGGCAGTTGGCTCACGCGGGACTTGCTCACTGTAACCTCAACAAGGATTGACCGTCGCGACGACGCGCCGGTCAGGCGCAGTTTTCCGAAATCAGATTGAAACAGCGATGAGCTCAGTCGTCAACATATTGACGGTTTTTCACCAAGCAATCACAACGACTTGGTTAATTCGGCTTCGTTTTTGTGAGAAGACTGGCTTGGGCGCCGGAGCCACGGCTGACCGGTGTCATCCTCAGGCTCGTCCCACGGCTGACCGGTTGGATTTTCGCCCGACGGCAAGTTATGCAATTGGAACGGGCATTTCTTTGAGAACTGATGCGGCGAGATACAGTAAGCGCTGCGTCGAAACCATCGTCATCCCCGCGTAGGCGAGGATCCAGCCATGCGGCGGCTCAGGCCGAGTTGCTGATCCGGAAACGCCTTGCAGCCCAACAAGGCGCCGTGGTTTGAGTGCGCGCGACACTCGGGCTTGTCTGGATCCCCGCCTCCGCGGGGATGACGAATTGCCGAAGGCTGACGGTTGAACCGCGCAACCGTATGCTGGCGCCAGAGGTCTATTTCTCGCGCAGAGCCCGGTTCAATTGATCCGTAAACGGCTTGGTCAGATAAGACAGCGCCGAACGCTCGCTCTGGCCGATGAAGGCTTCCACTGGCATGCCGGGCAACAACTTGGCGCCATTGAGCTTGCCCAGTTCGCCATCGGCGAGCCGCAGCCGCGCGAGGTAATAGCCCTGGCCGGTCTTGGGATCGCGCGTGAGATCGGGCGCGACTTCCACCACGCTGCCCTTCAGTTCCGGCGACGTGCGCTGGTTGAAGGCCGTAAAGCGCATGATCGCGGACTTGCCGACGGCCACATTGTCGATGTCCTGCGGCGATATGTGAACCTCGATCGCCAGGGGATCGCCGCTGGGGACGATCAACATGATGGGCTCGCCCGGGCCGATCACGCCGCCGACGGTGTGCACGGTGAGTTCGTTCACGATGCCTGAGACCGGCGCGCGCAGATCCACCCGCTTCAGCATGTCCTCGGCTGAAATGCGGCGCTCGACCAGATCGCCGATTTTGCCTTCGACATCGCGCAATTCGTTCTGGGCGTCGGAGCGCGCCTTCTGGTCCACCGACAAAATCTGCAAGCCGATTTCGGTGATCTGCCCTTTCACACGGGCAATGTCGGCCAACAGAGCTCCGTGCTCGCCCGACAGTTGCGTTTCGTCGCGCTCGCTGGTCATCAGTTTCGACACCGGCACCAGACTTTGGCGGTAGAGGCCGCGCATCCGGTCCAGATCCTGCCGCGCCAATTCGAGCGAATGCACTTTCGCCGCAAGCTGAGCGGCTTGCCCGGTCTGCTGTTCGCGGAATTGGCCGATGCGCTCGCGTAGCTGTGCGATTTCGCCTTCGCGGGCTTTGCGGCGCGCCTCGAACAGGCGGCGTTCGCCGTCCTCGATCGCGAAAGCGTCAGGCCCCAGGGTGGCGAGTTCCTTTGGAAATACAATGGCGTCGGCCTCGTTGCGATCGGCCGTGAGGCGGCCTTGCCGGCCATAGAGTTGCATCAGCTGCGACGTCACGGTGCCGAGCGAGGCCTTGGTCTGCGTGTCGTCCAGACGCACCAGGAGGTCTCCCGCTTCGACCCGGTCGCCATTGCGCACGCGCAGTTCGCCGACCACGCCGCCGGTCGGGTGCTGGACCTTCTTGGCGCTGCTGTCGACCACCAGATCGCCACCCGCGATGACTGCGCTGGACAGCGTCGCCGTGGCGGCCCATCCGCCAACGCCGAACACCAGAAACACCGACAGGGCGCCGGCCCAAAGCAGGCGGCTGCGCAATCCCATATCGGGAATGGCATCAACTTCACGCTTCGATACGGCACGCTGAGGCGCGGCGGTGGGGGCGACTTGGCTCTTAGCGACGCCGTTGAATAATTTGCTCATGATTGGCTCCTTAAGCCGACTTCGCCGTCATCTGGGCCAACATCTGCGTCGGCATTTGAGCGGCCGCGTGGGCGGGCGCCGCGGCCGGAGCTCCAGCCGGAGCCAGCACTTTGCCGAGCACCTCATCCTTAGGTCCGAAAGCGGCCAGCTGTCCGCCGCCGAGCACGGCGACCTTGTCAACCGCCGCCAACGCGCTCGGCCGGTGCGCGATGACAATGGCGATGCCGCCGCGTTCGCGGATGCCATGAATGGCGCGCGTAAGAGCCGCTTCGCCCTCGGCGTCGAGGTTGGAGTTGGGCTCGTCCAGCACCACCAGAAACGGTGATTTGTAGAGCGCGCGGGCAAGCGCGATGCGCTGGCGCTGTCCGCCGGACAGGGACGTTCCGCCAACGCCAAGCCGCGTGTCATAGCCATCAGACAGGCCCAGGATCAGCTGATGCACATCCGCGGCCTTGGCGGCAGTGATGATGGCGCGGCTGTCGGCCTCGGGGTCCATACGCGAGATGTTGTCGGCGATGGTGCCGTCGAACAGGCTGACATCCTGCGGCAGGTAGCCCATGTGGGCGCCCAGGTCCGAGGGCTGCCACTGGTCGAGCGCGGCGCCATCCAGGCGCACCGCGCCGCGGGCCAGCGGCCAGACGCCGGTGAGGGCGCGGGCGAGGGTGGATTTTCCCGCGCCGCTCGGGCCGATGATGCCGAGGCCCTGCCCCGCCTCCAGCTGGAAGGTAACGCCGCTGACCAGCAGGCGCTGGCTGCCAGGCGCGGTTAGGGCCACGTTCTCGACCGTAAAACTCTTCTTGGGCGGCGGCAGTTTGGTTGCTGGCGCATGGGCCGGCAGCACAGCGAGCACCTTTTTCAGCCGCGCATAGGATTGGCGGGCGGCGACAAAACTCTTCCACTGGCTGATTGCGAGCTCCACTGGCGCCGTGGCGCGGCCGGTGCAGATGGAGCTGGCCATGATCGCCCCGCCCGTGACCTCGCCCATCAAGGTCAGATAGGCGCCGACCCCGAGCATGGCCGACTGCATCATCATACGGAACACCTTGCTGAGGCTGCTCATGCCGCCAACCACATCGCTCGCCTTGGCCTGCAGCAGCAGATACTCCGTGCTCGCCTTGAGAAAACGGTCCGTGGCGCGGTCGCCAAAACCCATGGCGCGCAAAATATCGGCATTGCGGGCGTTGGCGTCAGCCAGCGCCATGCGCGTGGAGGCGGCCTTGCCAACCGAGGCCTCCAGGCTCTGGGTCATGAATTCCGTGAGCAGCGTCAGCACGATCAGGACCAGCATGCCGCCGGTCGCCAGCATCCCCAGGATCGGGTGCAGCATGTAGACGAACACCAGGTAGATCGGGATCCACGGCATATCGAACAGCGCGACCAGGCCTTGGCCGGCGAGGAAGCTGCGAATGGCGTCGACGTCGCGCATCGATTGCAGCGACGACGTCGCCGATTGCCCGCGCAACGGCAGCTCCAGCGCCGCCGCATGGGCCGCCGGCATCATGATGGCGTTGATGCCGCTGCCCAGACGCACCAGCGCCTGCGAACGCAACAGATCGATGATGCTCTGGAAAATGTACAGACCGGCGACCAGCACCGACAGCGCGATCAGGGTCGGGGTGCTGTGGCTGGTCAACACGCGGTCATAGACCTGCAACATGTAGAATGAGCCCGACAGGGCCAGCAGGTTGACGACGCCGGAAATGAGCCCGATGGCGAGGAACACCCCGCCGCAGCGCTTGAGCGCCTTGGGCAGCGCGAGATCGGCTTTTCCGGATCTGGACAAGTTGGAGGCGGGAGCGGGCAAGCAAAACCTTTCCCAGGCGCGGACGCGTCCTGATCGATTGGCTCCCCGCAGCGACTTGCGTGAGCTGATGGCTATCGGCAGTCGATCCGAGCAACAAGCATGCCAATTGCGCAAAGCACTGAGCTGGGCGCCTGCGCCGCCTGATCCAGGTCACTGTCAACCGGCGGTAGTCGTATGGGTCCAGCGCCCACGACCAACTGCGGCTTGAAACTATGCTTAATTTTCAGGGAGATATGACATCATGGCCCAGCGTCAAGCGTGGGCGGATCGTCATGATCAGCAGGGAAAAGTCATTGGCGCGCCCGGAACGATTCGAACGTCCGACCCTCAGATTCGTAGCCTGAAAAAACGGCAAAACACGACGAATCATGACGGCACA
>JANMVX010000354.1:0-2571 GCA_031393505.1 Hyphomicrobiaceae bacterium
AGCGATCACAGTTTTACCTGCCGCTTCGGTGACTGAGCGGGCCAGGTCAAGCGCATCTGGAGCGGTGGCGGCATGGGCGACCAGTTCGACCAATTTCATGGCCGGCGCCGGGTTGAAGAAGTGCAGGCCCAGGAGGCGAGAAGGATGACTCAGTCCGTCCGCCACCGCCGCAACGGACAGCGACGAGGTGTTGGTGGCCAGGACCGTCTTTGCAGAGACGACTGTTTCTAATGCGGCGAACAGCGTGCGCTTGGCCTCTAGTTTCTCGGCGATCGCCTCGATTACCAGATCGGAGGTGCCCACGCCCTGTGGGGTCTCCACCAGAGTGAGCCGCGCGAGCGTCGCGTCGCGAGCCTCTTGTGTCAGCTTGCCGGCCGCGACTCTGGAGTCCAGCGCTGCCGCCAGTCGCGACACGGCCCTCACGCGCGCGGCCGGTTGCGCATCGGTGGCCAGCACCGGGAACCCGGCCTGGGCATAGACCTGCACGATGCCAAGGCCCATGGTGCCCAGCCCAACCACGCCGATCAGGGGTTTGCCGCTCATTCGCCCAAAAACTCCGGCTTGCGCTTGGCGCGGAAGGCGGCAATGCCTTCGCGCTTGTCGGCACTGTCAAGGAGCGCCTCGAAGCCCGCGCGTTCGGTGTCGAAGGCGAGGGCGGCGTCGTCACCGTCGCGGATCGCCCGCTTGGCGGCGGCCAGCGCCAGGGGAGCGCGGCTGGCCAACGTGGTGCAGAGTTTTTCGGCCTCGGGCAGCGCCGATCCCGTGGCCCGCCACCCGGCGATCCCCCATGCCAGCGCGGTATCCGCATCGATGATCTCGCCCGTGAGCACCATCCGCAAGGCGCGCGCCCGCCCGGCCAGCGCCATCAGCCGTTGCCCGCCACCGGCGCCTGGAATGATGCCGAAGTTGGTTTCAGGCAGGCCGAGCCTGGCGGTGTCTCCGAGCACCAGGCAGTCCGCCATCAGGGCCAGTTCAAATCCGCCACCAAGACATAAGCCGTCCACTGCAGCCACCAGCGGCTTGGGGAAGGCCCGGATACGTGCCCAATGGCTTTTGCGCGGATCAATGGCGCCCTCGGCCGAACCCTTGGCTTCAATTTCTCCAATATCTGCGCCGGCAGCAAAGTGTCCACCCGCCCCGCAGATCAGCGCGGCGCGGCAGCTGCGATCCGCCGCCAGCCGGTCGAGCGCGTCGGCCAGCCCCGCCAGCAACGGCGTCGTCAGCGCATTGCGCGCGGCCGGCCGGTTGAGGGTGAGGCGGCACCAACCCGCTAGCGTGTCGATCAGGAGCTCATCCATGCCGCGCATGATCCTCAATCGGAGAGAGGTTATCAAGCCAGGTATTTCAAACTTGAAATTCCCGGGCCGCAGTGGCAGCCTCGCGTTGAGGGCCTTTGCGGAGGATCAGGCATGAAAGTTCTCTGCCTCGGAGGTGGCCCGGCTGGGCTCTACTTCGCGATCTCCATGAAATTGCGCGATCCGTCACATGACGTGACCGTGCTGGAGCGCAACCGCGCCAACGATACTTTCGGCTGGGGCGTTGTGCTGTCGGACGACGCGCTCAGCCGTATGCAGAAGAACGATCCGAAAAGCACCAAGGCAATCCGCGACAACTTTGTCTATTGGGACGACATTGCCGTGGTTCACAATGGCACGCGCACGGTCTCGGGTGGGCACGGCTTTGCCGGCATCGGGCGCAAGTCCATGTTGATCCTGTTGCAGAGTCGGGCCCGCGAACTCGGCGTCGACCTCAAATTCGAGACCGAGTTCAAGTCTGCCGAAGCCTACCGCCGGGATTATCATCTGGTGGTCGCGTCGGACGGCATCAACTCGTTGGTGCGGCGTGAATATGCGGACGTCTTCAAGCCCGAGATCGACACGCGCCGTTGCAAATTCGTGTGGCTCGGCACGCATCAGAAGTTTGATGACGCTTTCACCTTCATTTTCGAGAAGACCGAACATGGCTGGGTGTGGGCGCACATCTACCAGTTCGATGCCGAAACCGCGACTTTCATTGTGGAGTGCCAGCCCGAGACCTGGGACCGCTGGGGCTTTGCGGCGATGTCGAAAGAAGAGACGATCACGACCTGCGAACGCATCTTCGCGGCGTATCTGGGCGGCCACAGCCTGATGTCGAACGCAACGCACCTGCGCGGTTCGGCGGTGTGGATGCAGTTTCCGCGCCTGATCTGCGAGCGCTGGTATCACAACAACGTCGTGCTGATGGGTGACGCTGCGGCAACCAGTCATTTTTCGATCGGCTCGGGCTCCAGGCTGGCGTTCGACAGTGCGATTGCGCTGGCGGACTATCTGCATACCGAGCCGTCGATGGCAGCGGCCTTCCAGCGCTATCAGGACGAGCGGCGGATCGAGGTGCTGCGCATGCAGTCGGCAGCACGCAATTCGCTCGAATGGTTCGAGCAGGTCGAGCGCTATTTGGGCATGCCGACACAGCAGTTCGCTTATTCACTGCTGACCCGCAGTCAGCGCATCGGCCACGAGAACCTACGGGTGCGCGACCGGGAATGGCTGCGTGGCGCGGAGGATTGGTTCCAGAAACAGGCTGGCGGCA
>JANMVX010000356.1:0-33727 GCA_031393505.1 Hyphomicrobiaceae bacterium
GCTTGCTCCGTACTTGTCGCAACAGGAACGGAGCAAGCGGCTGCCCCTCACCGACCGCGTGGCTCTTGGCGCCAAAGAGGGTGCCTGCGAGACGCGGTCTCCTCTCCCCCAAAAATGGGGGAGAGGAAAAAAAGCTTTGCCGCACTTATTCTAGCGCCTATGCGCCCGCGCGGGGATGACGAACTTTCTGCATACACCTTTTCAGTTTGACAATGTATGTTCCGCCACCCCACGAAAGCACCATGTCCCCCATCCTTGAACTGATGATCGCCGCGGGAGCCGTTGTTCTCCTGCTGCTTGGCGCAGCCTTTTTCTCCTCGGCCGAAACCGCACTCACGGCCATTTCGCGCGCGCGCATGCATTCGCTGGAGCAGGACGGCAACGCCCGCGCCGGCATTGTCAACCGGCTGATCGGCAACCGCGAGCGGCTGATCGGCGCGCTGCTGCTGGGCAACACCATCGTCATTACCCTGAGTTCCGCGCTGGCGACGGAATTCATGGTTGGCGAATTCGGACCCAGCGGCGTCTTCTACGCCACGGTTGGCATGAGCATCTTGCTGGTGATCTTCGGCGAGGTGCTGCCAAAAACCTACGCCATCAGCCATGCTGACAGTCTCGCGCTGGCATTAGCGCGCGCCGTGCGCTTCGTGGTGGCGCTGCTGTCCCCCATCAACCTCACTGTTGTTTGGCTGGTGCGCAAAATTCTGACCGCGCTCGGCGTGAAAGTCGCGGCCCCGACCACGGAGGAAGCCGCGCACGAAGAGCTGCGCGGCGCCGTGGACCTGCATCACAAGGAAGGCTCGGTGGTGAAGGGCGACCGCGACATGATCGGCGGCGTGCTCGATCTCTCGGACCTGGAAGTCTCCGACATCATGGTGCACCGCACCGAGATGGATACCGTGTGCGCCGACGATCCGCCGGAAAAGCTGATCACGGATGCTCTGAAGACGGAATACACGCGCATCCCGGCCTGGTCGGGCGATGTCGACAACATCGTCGGCTTCTTCCACGTCAAGGATCTGTTGCGCGAGCTGGAATCGCAGGGATGGGACCGGGGCAAGATCGATCCCAAGAAACTGATCTTGCCGCCCTGGTTCGTGCCCGACACCACCAGCCTCAAGGATCAGCTGGCCGCCTTCCAGCGCAAGAAGGCGCATATTGCGATGGTGGTGGACGAGTACGGCGAGGTGATGGGCCTGGTCACGCTGGAAGACATCATCGAGGAAATTGTCGGCCAGATCTCCGACGAGCACGACGATTCACCGGACGGCGGAATTCGTCCGCAGCCAGATGGAAAAGTCATCGTCGATGGCCAGGTCGCCGTGCGCGATCTGAACCGACATCAGGATTGGAACCTTCCTGATGAGGAGGCCACAACCATCGCCGGCCTGGTGATCCACGAAGCCCAGACCATCCCGGAGCCAGGACAGGCCTTTACGTTCTACGGCTACCGTTTTGAGGTGGTGAAGAAGGCCAAGAACCGCATCACGCTGCTGCGCGTCACGCCGCTTGTCAAAGCGGCAGATGAGCGGGGTGCGGAGATTTAGAGCCGAACATCGTCAATCCTGACTCATCTGCAATCGCAGCAGCGCGCCCGATGTGCATCACCGATGGTTCGTCGGATCTGTCACGCCGCCGCCAAGCGGAATACCAACCTGCAATGATCTTGACCCATCGACTCTAGTGGAATCGGAAGCCAGTCTTGTAGGGGCGCGCAGCAGCGCGCCCGGCGTGCCACAACCGACGGACCATTGATGTTGAGCGCCGGGCGCACTGCTGTGCGCCCTTACAAATCACCGATGAGTCAGGATCAATGAAGGTTGGCATAAATAACCATAGAGTTTCATGCACCCTCTCCCGTTGTCAGCGCCAACGTCCGCTCCAACGCCTGCAAGCCGCGCAACAGCGCTTTGGACTCTGCCGGCTCCAGGGCGGCCAGCAGCGCCTCCTGATAGGCCAACACCAGCGGCTGCATACGCGCAAACAGTTTTCGCCCCGCCGCCGTCAGCCGCAGCGCGTTGGCGCGCCGGTCCGCCGTCGACACCGCCCGCTCCACCAGCCCGCGCGCCTCCAGCTCCTGCACCGCCCGGCTGATGGTGGATTTGTGCGTCCGCGTCGATGCGACAATATTTTGCGCGGTGATGTCCGCCCCGCCCGAGAGCGTCGCCAGCACGCGCCATTGCGGAATATCGAGGCCGAATTTTTCGGCATAGATCGCGGCCATGCGCTCCGACACTTCGGCCGCGAGCCGGTTCAGGCGGAAGGGGAGGAACGATTCGAGGGCGAAGCTGTCATGCATGCGCGCGAGCTTGACACAAGTTAGTCGCTCGTGCAACCAAAGCAGATCGTCTCGACTGCAACCAATTTGGACGCCGCCCATGGACAGCGCCATCCTTCCCGGCTACATGCCCGGCTTCGGCAACGATTTCGAGACCGAGGCGCTGCCCGGCGTGCTGCCGCGCGGGCAAAACTCGCCGCAACGCTGCGCCTACGGATTGTATGCCGAACAGCTTTCCGGCTCGCCCTTCACCGCGCCGCGCGGCACGAACGAGCGCTCCTGGCTCTACCGCATGCGCCCCTCGGTGCGGCACACCTCGCGTTTTTCCAGGATCGAAAGACCGTTCTGGAAAACCGCGCCGAACCTCGGCGATCACGACCTCCCCATCGGCCCCTTGCGCTGGAGCCCGCCCCCGGCGCCGACCGGCAAAGTGGACTTCATCACCGGCATCCGCACCATGACCACGGCGGGCGACGTCAACACGCAGACCGGCATGTCGGCCGGACTCTATTTCGCCAACGCCTCAATGGTGGATGAGTATTTCTACAATGCCGACGGCGAGCTTTTGGTGGTTCCGCAATCGGGCGCGCTGCGCTTCTGTACGGAGCTTGGCCAGATCACCGTAGAGCCCGGAGAACTTTGCGTCCTCCCGCGCGGCCTGAAATTCAAGGTCGAACTCATCGACGGCCCGGCCCGCGGCTACATCTGCGAAAACTACGGCGCCAAGTTCACGCTGCCGGACCGCGGTCCGATCGGCGCCAACTGCCTCGCCAACCCGCGCGATTTCAAAACCCCGGTTGCGGCGTATGAAGACAAAGAAAACCCCTGCCGCGTCACCGTAAAATGGTGCGGATCTTTTCATCAGTGCACCATCGATCACTCCCCGCTCGACGTCGTGGGCTGGCATGGCAATTATGCGCCGTATAAATACGATTTGTCTACGTTCTCGCCCGTTGGCGCCATCCTGTTTGACCACCCCGATCCCTCGATCTTCACGGTCCTCACCGCCCCCTCCGGAGAAGACGGCACCGCCAACGTCGACTTCGTCATTTTCCCGGAACGCTGGGCGGTCGCGGAACATAGCTTCCGCCCGCCCTGGTACCACATGAACATCATGTCGGAGTTCATGGGCCTCATCCACGGTCAGTATGACGCCAAGCCCGACGGGTTCGCCCCCGGCGCCGTCTCCTTGCACAACTGCATGCTGCCACATGGGCCGGACACGTCCGCGTTCGAGAAGGCAAGCAGCGTCGAATTGAAGCCGCACAAGCTGACGAACACGCTGGCCTTCATGTTCGAGACCCGCTATCCGCAGCATCTCACCAAGTATGCAGCGGAGCTGCCGTCCCTGCAGCCGGATTACGCCGATTGCTGGACGGGGCTCGAGAGAAGGTTCAACGGGACCCCATGAAACTCGCCTCTTTGAAATCCGGCCGCGACGGCCGTCTCGTGGTGGTTTCGCGCGATCTCACGCGCGCCGTCGACGCCGGGACGGTGGCCCCGACCTTGCAGGCCGCGCTTGATGTGTGGGACGCGGCAGGACCACGCCTTGCGGCGCTGTCGCGTCAGCTGGAGCTGGGCTCCGTGCCGACTTTCCGCTTCCGCGAACACGACGCCGCTTCGCCGCTGCCGCGCGCGTTCCAGTGGGTGGACGGCTCGGCCTACGTGAACCATGTCGAATTGGTGCGCAAAGCGCGCGGCGCCGAGATGCCCGAGAGTTTCTGGACCGACCCCCTGATGTATCAAGGCGGGTCCGACACATTTATAGGGCCGCGCGATCCCATCCTTCTGGCCGACGAAGCCTATGGCATCGACATGGAAGCCGAGGTCGCCGTCGTCACCGGCGACGTGCCGATGGGCGTGTCCGCCGCCGAAGCCGGTAAATTCATCCGCCTGCTGATGCTGGTCAACGATGTGTCGTTGCGCAATCTCATACCGAACGAACTCGCCAAGGGCTTTGGCTTCCTGCAGGGCAAACCGTCATCGGCTTTCTCGCCGGTTGCGGTGACCCCGGACGAATTGGGAGACGCCTGGAACGGTGGAAAAGTACATCTGCCGCTGATGGTCGATCTCAACAGCAAGCCGTTCGGGCGCGCCAATGCCGGCGTTGATATGACCTTTGATTTTGGCGCATTGATCGCCCATGCCGCCAAGACGCGCGCGCTGGCGGCGGGGACGATTGTGGGATCGGGGACGGTGTCGAACAAGGATAAGAGTGGCGGGCCAGGCAAGCCGATTTCCGAAGGCGGCCTGGGCTACTCCTGCATCGCGGAATTACGCGTTATAGAGACCATCGCCGGCGGAAGGCCGGTTACGCCTTTCATGCACTTCGGCGACACCGTGCGTATCGAAATGCACGACAAGTCCGGGCACAGCCTGTTCGGCGCCATCGAACAAGAGGTTCGCAAATATGGCTAAGGCCTTCGCCTCCGCCGGCGATATGGCGGCCAAGAAGATCTCCTTCACCGAGATCGGCCGCGACCTTTACGCCTTCACCGCCGAGGGCGATCCCAACACCGGCGTCATCATCGGCGACGACGGCGTCATGGTGGTGGATGCGCAAGCGACGCCCGTGATGGCCAGGCAGGTGTTCGAGAAGATCCGCACCGTGACGGATAAGCCGATAAAATATGTAGTGTTGTCGCACTACCACGCCGTGCGCGTGCTGGGGGCGAGCGGCTATGGGGCCGAGCAGGTTGTCGCGTCCGAAAAGTGCCGCGCCATGATTTTCGAGCGCGGCCAAGAAGATTGGGATAGCGAGTTCGCCCGTTTTCCACGCCTGTTCCAGGCTTCGGAATCGATCCCCGGCTTGACATGGCCGACGCTGACCTTCTCTGGACGGATGACCTTTCACATGGGCAAGCGCCGCGTCGACCTGTTGCAGCTAGGCCGCGCCCATACCGCTGGCGACATTGTGGCCTGGGTGCCGGACGCCGGCGTCATGTTCACGGGCGACATCGTCGAGTACCGCTCAGCCTGCTATTGCGGCGATGCGCATTTCAGCGATTGGCCCGGCACGCTCGACGCCATTGCGGCCTACGCGCCAGACGCTATCGCCCCCGGCCGCGGCGATGCGCTGGTCGGCCGCGAGATTGTGGACAGGGCCATCGGGCTCACCCGCGATTTCGTGTCGTCCACGTACCGCCCGGCGGCGCAGGTGGCCGCGCGCGGCGGTTCGCTGAAGGACGCCTGGACCGCCGTGCGCGCCGCCTGCGATCCCAAATTCAAGGACTACGCCATCTACGAGCACTGCCTGCCGTTCAACGTAGCGCGCGCCTACGACGAAGCCCTCGGCATCGATACCCCGCGCATCTGGACCGCCGAGCGCGACAAGGACATGTGGGCGAAGTTGCAGGGGTGAGGGCGCTGACTTCCTTCTCCCCCAGCTTTGGGGGGAGAAGGTGGCCGCCGACGAGCGCCAGCGAGGAGGAAGACGGCCGGATGAGGGGCAGCCGCTTGCTCCGTACAGGTCGTGAGAGGGACTGAGCAAGTGGCTACCCCTCACCGACCGCCCAGCGCTTGCCGCCGCAGTGGGCGGCTGCGCATTTGCTTTTGCGCCTCCGCGCAGGTACGCGGTCTCCTCTCCCCCTAAGAAGGGGGAGAGGCAAAAAAACCTGTCCGCTACTTGGCGCCAGCGGTGAAGTAGGGCACTGCGGACTATCTGTTAAAGGATCGACCTGCACAACTTACTTACCGGTGCAACATGCCACGCTACGCCTACGCCCCATTCCCCTATGTCACACCGCCCGAACTGCTGGGCAGGCGCGGTGTGCCCGTCCCCGTGCTGATCGTCGGCGCCGGCCCCGTGGGCCTTGCCGCAGCCATTGATCTTGCTCTGCATGAGATCCCAAGCATCGTTGTCGATGACAACAATGCTGTCAGCGTCGGCTCGCGCGCCATCTGCTGGGCCAAGCGCACGCTGGAAATTTTTGATCGGCTCGGCGTCGGCGACCGCATGGTGGCCAAGGGCGTCACTTGGAAAGTTGGCCGGCTGTTTCACCGCGATAAAGAGGTGTATGCGTTCGATCTGCTTCCTGAGAGCGGACACAAGATGCCGGCCTTCATCAATCTGCAGCAGTACTACGTGGAGCAGTATCTGGTCGAACGCTGCGCCGAGTTTCCGGAGCTAATCGATCTGCGCTGGAAGAACAGGGCAGTTTCTGTTCGTCAGACACCGCACGGCGTACAAACCGGCATCGAGACACCCGACGGACCCTATACAATCGAAGCCGACTATCTGCTCGCCTGCGACGGCGCCCGCTCTGCGATCCGCTCCCTGATGGGCCTGACGCTGGAAGGCCAGACTTTTGAAGAGCGTTTCCTCATCACCGATATTGAGATGCAGGCAGATTTCCCCTCCGAACGCTGGTTCTGGTTCGAGCCGCCGTTTCACTCCGGGCAGTCCGCGTTGCTGCACAAGCAGCCCGACAACATCTATCGCATTGACCTGCAACTCGGCCCCGACGCCGATCCCGCACTTGAGAAGCAGCCCGAGCGCGTCATCCCGCGCATAAAAGCCATGCTGGGCGACCGTCCGTTCACGCTGGTTTGGACCTCGGTCTACTCCTTCCAGTGCGCCCGCCTGGCCCGCTTCGTGCACGACCGGGTGATCTTCGTCGGCGACAGCGCCCACGTCGTCTCGCCATTCGGCGCGCGCGGCGGCAATGGCGGCATCCAGGACGTGGACAATCTGTGCTGGAAAATTGCCGGAGTCTTGGATCATTCCGGTCACGCCCTGTTGGAGAGTTATAACGACGAGCGCGGTCGCGCCGCTGATGAGAACATCCTGAATTCGTCCCGCGCGACCGACTTCATGTCGCCGGCCGATGGTATGCAGCGGATGTTCCGGGACGCCGTGCTGGATCTCGCCGCCGATCTGCCCTTTGCCAGGAAACTTGTGAATTCCGGCCGCTTGTCGCAACCCTGTTCGCTTGCCGGCCTCCCATTGGTCACTCCGTCCGACCTTGCAACGCCGCTGGCGCCCGGAGCGCCTTGCCCGGATGCTCCGCACAAAGATGGGTGGCTGCTGAATGCGCTTGGCGGCGATTTTATCGATCTAAAAATCGGGTCCGCGATTAATGACGCTGCGACCGGTATGGCCTTCGTTCACGCGGATAGTCCCGAGGCGATCCAGCGTTACGGCGATGGCAACACCTATCTGATCAGGCCGGATCAGCATGTTGCGGCTGTGTTCCGAAATCCGACCGAAGAGAAACTCATGGCGGCTTACACGCGAGCAATGTCATCATGACCGATCTTGGCAACGACCGGCTTCAGGGCAAAGGCGACGATTTCTACGCCGCGCTGATGGCCGCCCACGATGGCTTGAGTTTCGAGCAAAGCGCCCGCCTCAACGCCCGCCTTGTGCTGATTCTTTCCAACCTAGTTGGCGACCAGGCGACCTTGGATGCCGCCATCGCCAAGGCTGCGGAACGACCAAAACGCGAATAGGGTTCTGCGTGGACGATCTCACAGCTGTATCCAGGCCGTTTTCAGATCGACGAACTTGTCCAGCGCGTGCAGCGATTTGTCGGAGCCGTTGCCCGACTGCTTGTGGCCCGAGAGTGGGACGGTGACATCCGCGCCCCCGTACGTATTGACGTGCACGACGCCGGCCTTGATGGCGCGCACCATACGGTGGGCGGTGGAGATGTTGGACGTCCACACGGCCGCGGCGAGGCCATAGTCGGTTGCGTTGGCGAGGCGGATGGCCTCGGCTTCGTCCGTGAACGGCGTGACGGCCAGCACCGGGCCGAACACTTCCTCACGCGCCAGCGCGGAGGTGGGCTTGACGTTGTCGAAGATGGTCGGGGCCATGTAAAAACCGCCGGTTTCGGTGCGGATGCGTTTTCCACCCGTGACAAGTCTCGCACCTTCGGCGCTCGCGCGCTCGACATGGGCGAGATCCTGTCTCAATTGCTCGGCGCTGGCCACCGCCCCCACGTCGGATGCAAGATCGAGCGGATCGCCCACCTTCAAGGCACCTGCGATCTTGGCCACCTTTTCGACGAACGCGGCGTGGATCGATGCGTGCACCAACAATCGCGACCCCGCGACGCACACTTGTCCTGAATTGCGGAATATGCCGAAGACGGAGGTTTTGGCGGCGGCGTCCAAGTCCGGCGCATCTGCAAACACGATGTTCGGCGACTTGCCGCCGAGTTCCAGATAGAGCCGCTTCAGGTTCGAGCGGGCGGAGTATTCGTGCAGCCTACGTCCAATCGCACCCGATCCCGTGAAGGCGATGATGTCGATGTCGTTGGAGAGCCCCATGGCCTCGCCGACCACGCTGCCCTTGCCGGTGACGACGTTCAACACGCCCGGCGGGACGCCCGCTTCGGCGGCGAGTTCGGCCAGCCGAAGCAGCGAGAGCGATGCGGTTTCCGACGGCTTTACGACAACGCAATTGCCGGCAGCGAGGGCCGGCGCGATCTTCCATGACCCGATCATCAGCGGAAAGTTCCACGGCACGATGACGCCAACCACGCCTACCGGTTCTCTGTGAATCAGGGCGAGTACGTTGCTTTGCGTCGGCGCGACTTCGCCATAGACCTTGTCGACGGCTTCGGCGTAGTAGCGGAACGTGCCCGCCGCGCTGCCTGGCTCGGCCTTGATGGCCATGGCGATCTCGGTGCCGTTGTCGCGCGTCCCCAATACGGCGAGGTCGAGCGCGTTCTTGTCGATGAGATCAGCCAGGCGCAGCAGCACTTTTTTGCGTTCCGCTGGTGCGGCGTTCGACCATGTCCCCCTGTCGAAGGCGGTACGGGCGGCGGCCACCGCGAGGGTAACGTCCTCGGCCCCGCTGGCGGCGACCGAAGTCAGCCGCGATCCGTCGATGGGCGTCACGATGTCCAGGTTCGCGCCAGATACGGCCTCGACCCAATTGCCCGCGATAAAATTGCGCTTGGGCGGAATCACCAAGGAGCGCAGCGCGTCGATATCGGCTTGTTTCATGGTGTCACCTCAGGGGCGGTTCTTGTCACTTTGATCTTGGCATAAAGGAACACCGCGATGGCCAGCATCGCCATGGCGAACAGCGTCCCCGATATCGGCCGCTGCACGAACACCAGCGGATCGCCATTGCTCAGGCTGAGCGATTGCAGCACGCGCTTCTCAAACAACGGGCCGAGCACCAGCCCGATCACCAGCGGAAATCCCGGGATGTCATTCTTCAGCATGATCCGGCCGATCAGCGCGAACACCAGCGCGATCAGTGCGTCGGACACGCGATAATTCTGCGTGTACGAACCGACCATGCTCAGGACCAGGACGGTCATGCCGATGAAGCGGGGATTGATTTTTGCCAGTTTCATAATGTGGGTCGTGGCGAACAGCAGCGTGACCAGCACAATGATGTTGAGCAGGAACAGACAGAGATAGAGCGAGGTGATGAATTCGGGATGCCCTGTGAACAGCGCCGGTCCCGGAATGATGTTGTGGATCATAAACACACTAAGGATCATCGCCATGATCGGATCGGTTGGTATACCGAGAGCCAACAGCGGCACCATCACAGTGGAGGTGCAGGCGCTGATGGATGTTTCCGAAGCAATCAGCCCCTCGGGCGCGCCCTTGCCGAACAGCTCTGGCGTTTTGGATGCCCGTTGCGCCAGCGAATAGGCCAGGAACTGCGCACCGAACTCGCCCACCCCCGGCAACAGCCCCATGCCGACGCCGAGCGCGGCCGAACGTATGAGCGTGCGCGGATATTGGAACGCTTCTATGAGGCCACGGAAACGGTTTTTATACACCATTTCAACACCGGTCTGTTCGTAGTCCTTCGTCCCCAGCAGCACGAACGCCTGCGACATGGCGAACAGGCCGATCACCACCGGCACCATGGGAATACCGCCCGACAGCCAGGTTTCTCCGAAGGTGAAGCGCTGGGTGCTGAAGATGCGCTCGAAGCCGACCGAGCCCAGGAACAGCCCGAAGCCGAGCGACATGACGGCGGCCACCGCCTGCCTCTGATGCGCGAGCACGACCGACACCAGCGCCACCAGCGCGATCATGGCGTATTCCGGAGAACCGAAATTCTCGGCGATACGCGCGAGATACGGAGCAAGCAGGATCAGCGACAGCACACTGATGGTGCCGCCAATGAAGCTGGACGAGTAGGCCAGCGACAGCGCGCGGTGCGCCTCGCCGTTGCGCGCCATCGGGTAGCCGTCGTAGGTTGTGAGCACGTTGACGGGCGTACCGGGTACACGGAGCAATATCGCGGGGATCGCGCCCCCGTACCACGCGCCGCCATAGACGCCGAGCAGCAGAATGATACCCGCCAGCGGTTGCAGATGCAGGCTGAACGGCAGCAGAATGGCCATGGCGCCGGCTGGCTCGAGCCCCGGCACCGCGCCGATGACGATGCCGATCATGGCGCCGGCGAACAGGGCGAGCAGCACCTGCCAGTGCGCGATGTTCTCGATGCCGTGCCACAACGCGTCCATCGGCCCGTCCCTAAAGAATGCTGCCGAGCGGATTGCCCAGCCACGGCGGCATCGCCTTGAACAGCGGCGCGAACGGAAAATACATGCCCATGCCGACGCGCAGGACGGCGACCGTGATGACCACGAACATGACGTTCCACATGGACCATTTCACGCTGCGCAGGCCCGACGCCCACAAGCACAGCTGGCCGAAGATCAGTGAGCTGATGGCAAAACCGGCTTGGGTCAACAGCGCGAGATAGCCGCAGAACAAGAGGCTGTAGCCGAGCGCCGGCAGCATGCCCTCGAAGGCGCCGCTGGCTGCTCGCCAGGACATCCGGCCGCGCAAAAGAGGCCAGGCCAGGGCCAGTCCTGTCACGGCCATAGCACTGAGGCTGAGCGCGGGCCAGTTGACCGGCGCGAGGAACCACGCTTTGCCTTCCGGCACGGGTTTGGCCGCGTAGGGAGCTACGGCCAAAAAACCGGCGGCCAAGATCAGAGCGACGAGTCCTATCGCGGCCACGCCCTCTGGCGTTGCTTTGCTATGTACGTCCTGCGGAGGTTCTTTGAACGGATCGTTCACCACTCTGTCCCCTGGTGCCGCCAAGCGGCAGTATTGACCCAATGGTTGGCGCTATGTTTTCCTTCTTCCTTTGGGAGAAGGTGGCGCACCTGCGCGGAGGCGCAAAAGCAATGGGGCGACGGATGAGGGGGTTGGAGTTGCGAGTGTGCTGCACCAGTGCGATAACCTCCGGCCGCAATCCCCTCATCCGCCCTTCGGGCACCTTCTCCCCACGGGAGAAGGCAATCACCGCACCGCTTTCGTTGTACCGACGCGTGAAAAGATTTTGGTGTTTCCCTCGGGGAACATTTCCTCGGGACCAACTGGCTGTCGCCACTTGTGACCCGTAACGAACAACCTCCCCCGCAGGGATGTGACCCCGTGAGGGCGGATGGTCGCCCAACGCCCCAGTCCCCCAGTCAAAACGTCCCACCCCGAAACCTACTTCTTCAGCGCCGCCACCAACGCTTCGGCATCCGTATACGCCTTAGCGATGCGCTTGGCGCTGTCGGCGGCGTTCATCCAGTACACGCCCGCGCCCGTCGCCTTGGCGATGTCCTGCGCGGCCTGCGTTTTCATCGCCGCCTCGGTGATCGCGGCGAGCTTGTCCTTGACGGCTTGCGGCGTGCCCTTGGGCACGAAGAACCCATTCCACAGCGTGATGTCGAGGCCCGGCACCTGCTGCGACAACAGCTTGGCGTCCGGGAACAGGCTGAGCGGTTGATCCGTATAGGCCGCGATCACCTTGATCTTGTCGAGGCAGCCCAGCACGGTCGCCATGGTGGTGTTGATCACGTCGGCGTCGCCATTGGCCAGCGTCGAGCAATCGAGGCTGTCGAACGGAGCGTCGGCGCTGAACTTGAAGCCCAGCTTCTTGGCGGCCACGAACGTCGCCATGCTCGGGATCAGGTCGTAGCCGAAGTGGCCCAGCTTGACTTTTCCGGTTTTTGCGTAGCCGGCGAGCTCCGCCATGTCGCTGTACGGAGCATCTTTCTTCGCCACCAGCGCGAAGGGGTAGGTCAGGAAAATACCGACCGGCTCGAAGGCATCGCGCTTGTACGGCGCATTGCCCTGGATCATGTGCATGGTCACGACGTCGATCACCAGCGAGCCGACCGTGTAGCCGTCCGGATCAGATGTAGCCACCGCATTCGATCCCTCGACTGCGCCGCCGCCGGGGCGGTTCACGACCTTGGCCGGCTGGCCGGTCGCCTTGGTCATCTCGTCGGCGATGATGCGGGTAAGCTGGTCTTCGAGGTCGCCCGGAGGCCAGGGGACGATGAACGTCACGGGACGCTCGGGATAGTCGGCGAGCGCGGGGGAAACGGCGGCCAGCGACAGAGTGGCCGTGCCGATAAGCGTAGCCAACGCTACGGATGTCCAATTGCGCAAAATATCCCTCCCTGGATGGCGCGATTTCCCGTCGATTTTTTCATTGGTTCACTATTGTCACCGACGGTGATTAAGTATTGCAAGGCCCCAAGGGCTCTGTCAATTTGTTTCAGCCACCGCACTTGCCCGCAACGTATCGCGGCAAAATTCACGACAGCGACGCGCGCCCATGCTCCAGAAACCGCACCATCCATTCGGCGAACACCGCGCTCTCGGCGGGACGGGCGAGTTCGGTTTTGGCACGCGAGATGGTTTCCGTAGCGAGCTTGCCGTCCAAGTCATCGACCAGCGCAGCGATGAAATCCGGCGTCATCTCGGGGTGGTACTGCGTCGTGAGAATGTGGTCGCCGATTTTGTAGGCGGCGGAGGGGCAGGCGTCGTCGCCGCCAAGCAGGACGGCGCCGCGCGGCAACTTGGTGACCTGTTCGTTATGCGCCGCATGCAGACGGAGAGTCTTGCGGGCCGGCAGCATCGAGGGATCGGTAAGAGCAAAGTGCGTGTCGGCCGCGCCCAGACCCCAGCCGCGGGGGTTCGGCGCCACCTCGCCACCCAGCGCCGCCGCGATGGCCTGATGGCCGAAGCAGCAGCCGATGGTTGGTATGCGCCGCTGGTCGATCTCGCGGATGAGGCCGAACAGCGGCGCGATCCACGGCAGATCGTCATGCACCGAGGCCGGGCTGCCGGTGACGATGTAACCGTCGAAATCGCCCGCATCTTTCGGAAACTCGCCGTCCCGCACCATGACGGTCTCGAAAGACCAGTCAGGCCTCAGCGGCTTAAGCAACGCGGTGAACTTCTCGCCATCGTGGGGATGGCGCTGGCCGAACGCGGAACGATCCGTGTTCGTCATCAGGATGCCGATGTGCAGGGGGCGGGTACTCATGGGTCGAGGCTTACCATGCGTTGCATCGGCGCGGCAAGGAGAGGAGCATGACAGTCTGGACGCCTACAGATGATGGCCATGCCAATCTCTCCAGCCACGACAGTTTTGTTGGCGGCGCGCCCTACAACACGTTTGCCCGCCTGCGCCGCGAAGACCCCTTGTCCTGGACACCCTATGAGAGCGGGATCGGCTATTGGTCGATGACCCGCCACGCGGACATCCTGGAGCTGAACCGCAACTACGAGCTGCTGAGTTCGGCGCGCGGCATCCGCATGGAGGACCAGACGCATGAGGAGTATCTGGCCCGCCGCACCTTTCAGGAGACCGATCCCCCCGATCACACGCGCACCCGCGTTCTGGTGGCCAAGGCCTTTTCCAAGCCGGTGATCGCCAAGTTCGAGACGCAAATTCGCGAGCTGTGCGTGCAGATTCTCGATACGGCGCTGGCGAACAAAGAGTTCGACGCCGTCAAGGACATCGCGCGCCAGCTGCCGATGCGCATGCTCGGCCGCATCATGGGCACGCCCGACGCGGATCTGGAATGGCTGGTCGCGCGCGGCGATGCGCTGATGGCGAATACGGACTCCGATTTCACCTCGCACGTCGTCGACAAGATGGACACCGAGGCCTACCGTTTTATGCCGTTCCGCTCCCCGGCGGGGCTGGAGTTGTATGACTACGCGAAAAAGATGATGGCTGATCGCGCCAAGACTGGCAGCGCGCCCGGCGTGCTTGACCTCATCCTGCAACCGGATTCTTCTGGCCACGTCATATCGGATCAGGAGTTCCAAAACTTCTTCTGCCTGCTGGTGGCCGCCGGCAACGACACCACGCGCTATTCCATCGCGGCGGGCATTCAGGCGCTGGCGAACCAGCCGCTGCTGCTAGACCAGATGCACACGGACAGCCCGGAGGTGTGGGAGCACGCGCCCGACGAGTTCATCCGCTGGGCGACGCCGGCCATCTATTTCCGCCGCACCGCCACGCGCGACTTCGAGATGCACGGCAAGACGGTGAAGGCGGGCGACAAGGTGCTGCTGTGGTTCGCCTCGGGCAATCGCGACGAGACCGCGTTCGACAAACCATTCGAGGTGAACCTGACGCGCAACCCGAACCGGCATCTCGCCTTCGGGCAAGGCGGCCCGCATGTGTGCCTGGGCATGTGGTTGGCGCGGCTGGAAGTGCGTGTGCTGTTTCAGGAGTTTTCGAAGCGTATAAAGACGATTGAACAGACCGCGCCGCATGCTTTCCTGCGCTCCAACTTTGTCGGCGGCATCAAGCGGCTGCCGGTGCGCGTGGCTCTCAACTGATCAACGAAATGACGCCACGGGGGAAACCATGACAAATCCACGGCTGCGGCTCTTGTTCTGTGATCATCTCAATCTGGCGCGCGGAAAATATCTGCCGGCCAGCAAAATGCACGACGGCGCCTCGCGCTTTTCGCAGAGCACCTTCGCGCTCACTTACGACAAGGACCTGGTGCCGTCCCCGGGATCGAAGATGCTTGAGGGTCTGGGCGACATGCAGGCCATCTATAAAGAGGCCGACTTCCGTCCCGGCTGGGAGCCGAACACGCAGGTCGTGATCGGCGAGCTGTTCGACAGCAACGGCGTGCAGCTGCCGATGTGCGGCCGCGCGGCCCTGAAGCGCGCGATAAAAGCCTGGACCGATATGGGGCTGAAACCCAAGCTGGGCCTCGAATTGGAGGCCTTCGCCTTCGTGCGCGACGCCGATGGAAAACTGAAACCCTACGACACGCCAGGCGCCTATGTGTACGGGACGGGGCCCTCAGCCGATCCGAAACGGTTCGTGGACGCCATATGGTGTCAGGCTGAAGCCAGCGGCTTTTCGCTCGAATGCGCCACCACCGAATTCGATTCTCCGCAGTTCGAATTCACGCTCATTTATGACGACGCGTTGAAAGCGGTCGACGACATCTTCCTGTTCCGCATCATGGCCAAAGAAGTCGCGGCCAATTGGGACGTACACCTGACCTTCATGCCAAAGCCGATCCTGACCAAGGGCGGGAGCGGGCTGCACATCAACGTCAGTTTCGACGACCAGGACGGGCATAACGTGCTCGCCGATGCCGCTGGCGGGCGGGCCATGACGGACCTCGGAAAGGCCTGTGTGGCGGGGCTTATGCATCATCATGCGGGGCTGGCCGGGATCGTCGCGCCGACCACCAACTCCTATCAGCGGCTGAAGCCGGCCAGCATGTCGGGCTATTGGAAGAACTGGGGCATCGACCATCGCGGCGTGACGACGCGCATCTCGGCAGAGAATGGCAAGAAGGCGCGCATCGAACACCGCATGGGCGATGGCGCGGCCAATCCCTATGTGCTGGCCGCCGCCACGCTGCAGGCCGCGCATCTGGGCGTCACTAACAAGTACCCGCTTCCCGCGGCGGAAACCGCCGATTGCCTCGGCGAACATGACGCCACCGAGGGCGTTGCCGAAAACCTGTCGTGCGCGCTGGATGCTCTGGAGGCGGACAAAGCTCTTTGTGCTGCGATTGGCGAGACCCTGGTGGCCAATCACATCGCCATCAAGCGCGACGAGGTGAAGAAGACCGCCGAACTGACGGGCGACGCCTTGCGCGATTTCTACATTCACTACGTGTGACGGGAGCACCGATGCCAAACGTCACCTGGGTGCTACCGGACGGCTCACGCGTCACCGCCGATATGGCCGCGCACGGAAACATGATGCAAGCGGCCGTGGCCAACACCATCCGCTCCATCGTGGGCGAATGCGGCGGCTGCCTGTCGTGCGCGACGTGCCACGTCTACGTCGACCCCGCCTGGATCGGGCGCGTCGGCGCGGCGTCGGGCAACGAGTCCGACATGCTTGAGGTGGTGGAAGCCGAGCGCCGGCCGGAAAGCCGGCTGTCGTGCCAGATCAAGGCGAGCGCGGCGCTGGACGGGTTGCTGTTGCATGTGCCGGCGGTGTGATTATTGATGGTTCAGCATTGTCACCATCGGTGATAATGATTTGCTTTTAAGTGCTGACGAAAGAAAGTGCGCTGTGCAGACCGTCGACAAAGCCATGAAGCTGCTGGGGCTGTTTTCCCCCGCGAACCCCGAGATCGGGCTGAGCGAGCTTGCGCGCCTGGCGAGCCTCGACAAGGCGGCTGCGCGGCGCTTTCTGGTCGCGCTCGGCAACCACGGTTTTATCGAGCAGAACGCTGTCACGCGGGCCTATCGCTTAGGTTCGGCCTTCATTCGCTACGCCCGCATCCGAGAACAGACCCGACCCCTGGCCAGCGTCGTGCAGCCGGTGCTGGAGTCGCTCGCCGAGGAGACTGGAGAAACGGCGCATGCGGCGCTTGCCGCCGGCATGGATCTCATCACCATCGGCATCGCCGAGCCGCAGAGGACAACGCGCGTGTCGCTGGAGCCCTCGCAGCAGTTGCCGTTGCACGCGACGGCCTCGGGCATCGCGTTCCTCGCCTTTGCGCCCGATCCCGTGCGCGACGCCTTTCTCAAACAGCGCAAACTTGAGAAGTATACCAAGCATACGCCGGTGACGGCCAAAGCGATGCGTGAACAGATCGATTTTGCGCGACGTGCCGGCTACGCCATGGCCATGGGCGCCTATGAGGACGAGGTGATCGGCTTGGCCGCACCCCTGTTCGACAGCGCCGGCCTCGCCATGGGCACCATCGCCGTTGCCTCGCTCGCCTCGCGCTTCACCGACGCGACCAAGCTGATGATCGCCACCAAAGTTGTGGCCGCCGCCATTGATGTTTCGCGCGCCATGGGAGGGGAACCGCACGCCGCTCTCCTACGCGCCGCCAAGGAGACCGCCGATGCCTGACAGCAACTTTCTCATCGAGAACAACGCCAAACACCTCTGGCACCCGATGGCGCATCCGGCCGAAATGCGTGCCAATCCTCCCAAGATCGTGCACGCCGCCGAGGGCGTGGAGCTGACGGATATTGAAGGCCACCGCGTGCTTGATGCGGTGGGAGGGCTGTGGAACGTCAACCTCGGCTATTCCTGTGAGCCGATCAAGAAAGCCATCCGCGACCAACTTGATCAGCTCCCGTACTATTCGGCCTTCCGGGGCACCACCACATCGCCGCTGATCCAGCTCAGCTACGAGCTGCTCGAATGGTTCAAGCCCGACGGCGTGGCGCGCTCGTTCTATACCTCGGGGGGATCGGACTCGGTCGAGAGCTGCCTGCGCCTCGCGCGTCAGTACCAAAAACTCATCGGCCAACCGGAGCGGACAAAATTCATTGCGCTGAAGAAAGGCTACCACGGCACGCATTTCGGCGCGGCGTCCGTCAACGGCAACAGCAATTTTCGCCGCAACTATGAGCCGCTGCTGCCGGGCGTATTCCACATCCCGGCCCCCTGGACCTATAGAAATCCGTTCGGTACGGACGATGCGGCCGAGATCGCGAAACGTTGCGCCGCGCTGCTGGAAGACGAGATCGCCTTCCAGGGCGCCGACACCATCGCGGCCTTCATCATGGAGCCGGTGTTGGGCGCGGGCGGCGTGATCGTGCCGCACGAGAGCTTTATGCGGCTGGTACGCGACATCTGTACCAGGAATGGTATTCTTCTGATCGCGGACGAAGTCATCACCGCCTTCGGCCGCACCGGTGCGTGGTCGGGATCGCGGGGCTGGGGCGTGAAACCGGATCTGATGAGTTTGGCCAAGGCGCTCACCAACGGCTACTTCCCGTTTGGCGCGGTCATGATCGGCGAAAAGCTGGTGGACGCCTTTGAGAGCAGCAAGTCCGCCCTCGGCAACATCGGTCACGGCTATACTTATTCGGGCCACCCCGTTGGGGCGGCGGCGGCGCTCGCCGCGCTCGGTGAAATGAAGCGGCTCGACGTGCCCAAGAACGCCGCCGCGCGTGGGACGGAGTTGCTGATAGGTCTCGAGGGTTTAAAGACCAAGCACGCGCTGGTTGGCGACGTGCGCGGAAAAGGTCTGATGTGCGCCATCGAATTGGTCAGTGATCGCATCAAGAAGACGCCGGCCGGCAAAGACATGATGCAGAAGGTCTTTGACGCCGCCTATGCCGCAGGCGTCATGATCCGCACCTCGGGCAATGTCGTCATCCTGTCGCCACCGCTGATCGTTACTTCGAAAGACACTACACGGATCGTATCCGCATTGGATGCCGGCCTTTCCGCGGCTGCAAAATAGGGGCGTGATCTCATGGCTGCTTCGCTCCTCGACCGACTGATCGACACCGAACAGGCGCGCTTTGCCAAGGCGCACCCGAAATCCGAAGCCGCCTGGGCCAAGGGCCGCGAGCACTATCTGTTCGGCGGCCCCTCGCACTGGATGCGCCGCTGGGCGGGAGGTTTTCCGATCTATGCCGACGAGGCCAAGGGCGCGCACATCCGCGACATCGACGGTCACGACTATGTGGATTTCTGCCTCGGCGATACCGGCGGCATGTGCGGCCACGCCTGCGAACCGGTGACGGAAGCGGCGATCCGCCAACTCCGTCGCGGCGCGACAACCATGCTGCCTACGGAGGACTCGCTCTGGGTCGGCGAGGAACTCGCGCGCCGCTTCGGCCTGCCCTATTGGACGCTCACCACCTCGGCCAGTGACGCCAACCGCGCCGCCATCCGCATTGCACGCATGATCACGGGGCGGACGAAAGTCCTGGTGTTCTCCGGCTGCTATCACGGCGGCGTCGAGGAGGCGCATGTCCAGCTGGTTGGCGGCAAGATGGCGCTGCGCAATCAGATCCACGCCAATGGCGTTGAGCACGACAGAGTATCGAAAGTCGTCGAATTCAACGATGTGGCGGCGCTGCGCAAAGCCCTGCAGGATCGTGACGTCGCCTGCGTGCTGGCGGAACCGTTCATGACCAATTTCGGCATGATCCCAGCGGCCGATGGTTTTCACGACGTGCTGCGCCACCTGACGCGCCAGACCGGCACGCTGCTGATCCTGGATGAGACGCACACGCTCAGTTGCGGGACGGGCGGCTATACGAAATTGCACGAATTGGCGCCCGACCTGCTGGTCGCCGGCAAAGCCATCGCGGGCGGCATTCCTTGCGGTGTGTTCGGAACATCGCGAGCGGTTGCCGAAAAAATCTGGCATGAGGTGCCCTGGCTGAACCCGCGCGCGCGCCAAAGTTCTCACCTCGGCATGGGCGGCACACTGGCCGGCAATGCCTTGACGGTTGCGACCCTGCGCGCGGTGCTCGAACAGGTGCTCACAGAACCCAACTACGACCACATGTTCGCCATGGCCGAACGCCTTGCGCGCGGCGCGCGCGACGTCATCCAGGACCACGCACTGCCCTGGCACGTCACGCAACTGGGCGGGCGCTGCGAAATCATGTTCTGCAAAGCGCCGCCCAAGAACGCCGCTGAAGTGACCGCAAAGCGCATCGGGTTGCTGGAGACCCTTCTGCATGCGTTTTATCTTAACGAGGGCATCCTGGTGACACCCTTCCATACCATGTTCCTGATGTGCCCCGCGACCACCGAGACCGACGTCGATCAGCATAGCGAGGTTTTCGCACGCTTTGTGGCGTATCTCCGAACCGAAGGCGTTATCTAAGTGTCCACGGACTTAAGCGGCATGCGCAGCCCAAAGACCATCCTCGTCATCGGCACCTATGACACCAAATCCGATGAACTGCGCTATCTGCAGTCCTGCATCGAGCGCCAGGGTGGCCGGGTGCTGACGATGGACGTGAGCGTGCTGGGCGATCCGCCGGATGTCCCCTCCATCGGCAAACACGAGGTGGCGGTCGCGGCGGGATCGAGCATCCGGCAGGCCATCGACGCCAACGACGAAAACACCGCCATGCTGATCATGGCGGCGGGCGCGAAAAAGCTGACGCGCGAATTGTACGATGACGGACAAATCCACGGCATGATCGCGCTCGGCGGCACCATGGGCACGGACCTGGCGCTGGATTGCGCCCAGGCGCTGCCCATGGGCGTGCCGAAATACATCGTCTCGACCGTCTCATTCTCACCGCTCATCCCGCCGGATCGTCTGTCGCCGGACATTCAGATGATCCTATGGGCGGGCGGGCTTTATGGCCTGAACTCCGTCTGCAAATCATCGCTGAGCCAGGCCGCGGGCGCGGTGCTCGGGGCCGCCCGCGCCGTAGAACCGCCGGACCGCACCCGTCCCCTGATCGGCATGACCAGCCTGGGCAGTTCCTGCCTGATGTATATGAAGCGGCTGAAGCCGGAGCTGGAGCGCCGCGGCTTTGAGGTCGCGATCTTCCACGCCACCGGCATGGGCGGCATGGCCTTTGAGGGCATGGCCGCAGAAGGCGCGTTCTGCGTCGTGATGGATTTTGCGGCGCAAGAGCTGGCCAATCTCGTGCACGGCTCGATTGTGAACGCCGGAAAAGACCGTATGCGCTGCGCTGGCCGGGCAGGCGTCCCGCAGCTGATCGCGCCCGGCGCCGCCGATATGTTCGACTTCCCGACCGCATCAGGCCCGCCCGCGCGCTTCACGGATCGTCCGTACCACGCGCACAATCGCCTGCTCGCCTCGATTGTTCTGGGGGCGGACGAACGGCGCGAGGTGGCGCGCGCGATTGGCGAGCGCGCCGCCGAGGCCAAGGCGCCCGTGCATGTGCTGCTGCCGGTGCGGGGCATCGAGGAGTGGGACAAGGCGGGCGGCCCTTGTCACAACCCCGAAGGTTTGGCGGCGTTCGTCGATGAGATGCGCAAAGTTGTCCGGCCACCCGTCCCCATGACGGAACTGGATTGCCACATCAACGATCCGGCGTTCTGCGACGCGGCGCTCAAGGTCTTCGACGCCTGGGTGGCCGACGGAACCATCAAGGCGCAACGCTGATGGCGTTCGATCTCTCCGGCAGAGTGGCTCTGGTGACCGGCGGGGGACGCGGGATCGGCGCGGCCATCGTCACGCGCTTCGCCGAGGCGGGCGCGCGCGTGGTGATCGCGAACCGGACCATGGACGTGGCGCGGGAGCTGGCCGCGACCCTGACGGGACGAGGGTTTTCCGTCGCGGCCGTGCCGCTTGGGGACCTGTCACGCGACGCGCTTTCGGCGCTTGTCGATACGACCGTAGCGCGTTGCGAAAACCTCGACATCATCGTGCACAATGCCGGCGGTTGCCCGTGGTCCGATATTGAGACGATGACGGAGGATCAACTCGACCTCGCGCTCGATCTGAACCTGAAACCGTGTTTCTGGCTGACGCAGGCGGCCGTCCCCCACATGCGCAAACGCGGCTGGGGGCGCATCCTGGTGACGTCGTCGGTGTCGGCGCGCGTCGCCATGGGCGGGGGCGCGCATTACTCCGCGGCCAAGGCGGGCGTGAACGCCTTCATCCGCGGCGCGGCCTTCGAGCTGGCGCGCGAAAACATCACGGTCAACGGCGTGGAGCCCGGTTTCATCGCCAAGCCGGGGCGCGGTACTTTGAGCACACCTGAGATGCAGTCGCGCATCGGCGCCGGCATTCCCATGGGCCACTATGGCGAGGCCGACGATGTGGCGTATGCGATGCTTTTCCTCGCGTCCAACGAAGCCAAATACATGACCGGCCAGACCATGGTGGTGGACGGCGGCGCGACGCTGCCCGAGACGGCGTTCGCGACCGCCTCGAAGTGGGGGCCGGCGGAGTCTTAAGACGCCAGCGGACAATCCCCTCTCAATTCAGCGGCACACTGACCTTCGCACCGCCGGTGATGGCCTGGTAACCCTTCGAGCCGATGCCGTCGTAGCTGCCGGTGGCGTCGATCACCATGCCGCTGGCGCCGATCACATGCAGGCCGAAGTCGGCTTTTCCGCGCCCGCCGGCCGAAGCCGCGGGATCGGGCGTGATGGTCGAATAGCCAGCCGCCGTGGCGTCATTGGCAAAGTCCCAGATCATCTGCAGGCTGACGTGGGGTTCCACGATGGCGCTGTCGCCTAGGTGGAAGCTGTAGCCGATATCGGGGCCGATCTTGGCCTGGCCCAACCGCGACTTCAGCTCCGGGATGGTGACGCCGAAATGATCGGCGTAGCTCTTGGCGTCTTCGACCATGTAGCTGAACGAGGCCGTCGGACGGACCGACCAGTTGCCGTAACCCATGCGGCCGTGCAGGGTCGCGGCCAGCAGCCAGCGGTCGGTCTCGAAATTGTCCGTGTAAGTCAGATAGGGGCTGACCTGGTTGCTGGATTTGCCCCAGGCGCCGCGCGTCTGCAGGAACAGGCTGTCGGTCAGGCGAAGCGTGGCATAGGGCCCGATCATCCAGCCGCTGCCGCTGGTGTGCGTGCCGGGGCCGGTCTTGAGCTGGTCCATGCTGTCGAACTGCCCCATCAGGCCGATCAGCACGTTGGGCGAGAGCACATAGTCGGCGCCGACCGAAACGAGGCTGAAGCGCCCGTCCTGGTTGCCATCGAAGCCGGTGTCGCGGTAGGTCGTCATCTTGCCTTCGACCCAGACATCGAAGGGATTGGGCCGCGCGGGATGCGATCCAGCCGGACGATCCGTGAAGGCGAGGCCCGCCTCGGAGGCCTTGCGGGCGTCGGCATCGGCGCTGAAGCGTGTCAAATCGCGCAAGGACGTGGCGAAGCTGAACTGGGTCTGCCCGTCGGTCGTGCCCTGCAGGTGCAGCAGGCGCGCCAGCGGCGAGACGTCCACGGGCGTGGCGTCAAGGCCCAGGCCGCCGAACGGGGCGACGGCGGTGTAGGGGTTGCGGCCCAATCCCGCGCCGCGCGAAAAACCGACGGCGGTGGAGGGTTTCCAGCCATCGTCAGCACTCCCCGCTTCGGCGGTGTTGCTGGTGGCGGACCAGTCGCCCGAGCTGGCGACTTTGTTGGGGTGGGCCGCGTCGTCGGCCTCGTTCAGGCGGTCGACTTCGCGCGACTGGTCGGGCCCGTTGGCGGCGATCATGTCGCTGCGCAGACCCAGGAACTGGGCGATGGTGGCAAGCGTCCACGGCCGCTGGTCGCGCGCGTCGATGGTGAGCGGAACGGACGTGGACGGCGAAAAGGCGTTGTTGCCGTTGAAGGTGGCCGTCATGATGTGCGGACCGCCGGTGGAATAGATCAGGGTGCAGGTGGCTGTGTTCTTCGTGATGCTATCGAGCGGGATGGCGTCACAGATTGTGGTTAAACCATCAAAGAACGTGACGGTGCCGCTTTTCGGTTCCGGCGGCGGCGTCACCGTCGCCTTCAATGTGATGGACTGTCCCAGCAATGGCGACGGATTCGTGGTCGACAGTTCCGTTGAAGTCGGATTCACCACCGCAGCAGGAGCAGCAGCAGCAGCAGCAGGCGGGGAGAAGGACTTGGCCGAGAACGCCGGAGGGGCCGCCTGCTGTCCGCCGCCAGTTGCGGTCGGGTTCGGATTGACCGAGAACGTCTTATTAACATCAGCTGCGGCCACGTAGGATACGCTGCCGCCTTGCGATGCCGTGATGGTGCAGTCGCTCGGCAAAGTTACGGCCGTGTCCTGTAACAGCGTGATGGTTCCGGTGTTCGCATCTACGGCGCACAAGTCCGGTGTCTGCGTTGTATAGCTCACCTTAAGCCCAGAACTCGCGGTGGCCGACGGCTGGGTCGGAACGCCGTTGAGTGTGACAGACGCGAGCGCCGGGAACGTTATGACGTTCACGCCGGGCAGCACCTCAAAGCTCCTCTGCACCGGCGTTGCTGCCTGGTACGTCGCATCGCCGGGTTGCGTGGCCGTAATCGAGCACGTACCGCCCGTGATGAATTTGATGACGCCGCCGGGGCTGGTTACGGTGCAGACGTTGGTCGTGTCCGAGGTGAGGTCGACCCTCAACTTGGAGCTTGCGCTCACGGTGAGGGCGGGCGGCGGAGCGGTGAAGAGCGTGCCGGTGGGTGGGTTTGGCGTCGTCAAGGCGATGCCGTCCGGCTGCAAGAAGGTGATGACGTTGTTGCCGATCAGCACCTCAAACGTGACGGTGACCTTGGCGGCGGTGGCCCAGGAGGTGTTGCCAGGGTCGGCAGCCGTGCTCGAGCCCGGCTCGGATGCCGTGATCGAACAGGTGCCGCCGGACACGAAGGCGATCTTATATGGCCCGGCGCCAGTCTTGGTGACAGTGCAAATGCTCGACGTGTTGGACGCGAAGCTGACCGGCAGGCCAGACGTAGCGGTCGCTGATATGGCCGGGGGCGTGTCGGTGTACAGCGTATTGGTTGGCGTGGCGGTGAACGTGATGACGTTCGCGCCAGGTGTGACCGTGAAGACGCGCGTGACGGATTTCGCTGGCGGGATCGGGGCAGCGCCTGCTTGCGAGGCCGTGATCGAGCACGACCCACCGGAGATGAACTTGAGCGCGCCGCCAACGAAGTCGCACACCGGCTTGGTGGTCGAGGCGAAGCTGACCGGCAGGCCTGTGGTCGCCGTGGCTGCCAGCGCAGGCGGCGCACTGGAGAAGGGCGTGTTGGGCGGCAACGCGAAGGTGATGACGTTGGAGCCGGCGGATGTGATGGCGAACGATCTTGTCACGGACGATGTGCCGTCGCTGGCCGTGATGGTGCAGACTCCGACTTTAATCAGCGTAGCGCTGGCGCCGCTCACGGGCACGGTGCAGACGCCCGTCGTCTTCGAGATGTAGCTGATGACCGGAGGGATCTTCGTCGAGGTCGCGCCAAGCGTGAGCGGCGTGGCGGAGAGCGCCACGTTCGGTTGAACAAATGTCAGTGTGCTGCCGGCGGGGCCGGTGACGGTGAAGGAGGCCGGCACATCGGCGGCGGCGAGATAGTTGGCGTTGCCCGCTTGCGAGGCCGTGATCGAACAGGTGCCCGTCGACAGGATGGTGATGGCGCCGGAGGTTAGGTTCACGCTGCAGACCGCTGGCGATGGCTCCGGGGCCGTCAGCTTGTAAGTCACCGGCAGTTTGGAGCTGGCCGTCGTGGACCCCTTCGGTGGCGGCGAGCCAAGGGCGACGCTAGTGGGCGTGAACGACCAGGGCGAAATGGTGTTGACGCCCTTTAAGATCGTGAATGTTTTGTCGATTGGCGGTGCGGCCGCGAAGGTGACCTTATCACCCGCCTGCGAGGCGGTGATGGTGCACGGGCCGGCGGCCTTGAGGGTGATCGCTCCAGCCGGGGTCACCGTGCAGTCGGTCGGCGTTTTAGACGTGTACGTCGGGGCAAGGAGCGAGGACGCGCTGGCCGAAAGCGTTGGCGCGGGGCTGGTGAGCGGCGTGTCGGCCGGCGGGGGGAAGGTGATGGCCTGAGCGTTGGCGGTGATCTGAAAAGTCTGCGTCACGGGCGTGGCGGCAGCGTAGTTGCCGGTGGCATCGGCCGAGGCCGTGATCGAGCAGGTGCCGAGCGCCTTCAACGTGATCGTGGAACTGGCGACGTCGCAGGTTGTTGTGTTTTTCGATATGAAAACGACCGCACCAGACGTCGCGCTTGCGGTCAATAACGGAGCTGTGCCGGAGAGCGCGGTAGCCGTCAACGGAGCAAAGGAGATGGTATTGACAGCGGGTGTCACACTGAAACTTGCGCTAACACTCAACGCCGCATTGAAGTTGCCGGAACTAGCCTGTGAGGCTGTGATTTTGCAGATTCCAACAGCGGAAAGAGTCACAACTCCGCTCGGCGTCACGGTACAGATCGAAGCGGTCGTCGAGGCGTAGGTAACGGGAGTTGTGGTGTTCGAAGATGACGCTGTCAGCGTTGGCGGTGTGGCATTGATGGGCGTATCGGCTGGCGCGGGAAACGCCAGCAAAGGCGTCGCCTTCTTTACAGTGAAGGTATTGGTCACGGTCGGCGCCGCATTAAAGTGGCTGTCGCCATTCTGCACAGCCTTGATGGAGCATACTCCAAGCGTAAGGAGCGTCGTCACCGAACCATCGCTCGAGATCGTGCAAACGCCGGTCGTCGTCGATGAATAGTTGACGGCCAGTTCCGCGCTCGACGTGGATGCTAACGCTGGTACGGTGCTGCCAAAAGTGACCTGGGTAAAGCCAGCGGGCTCGATAGTCTGATCGGCCTTGTTGATTGTGAAAGTGAAGCTCTTCTGGGCCGCCGCATCGTATGTTGTACCGCCGCTACCCCCACCCGGTTGGTCGACTTTGATCAAGCAGCTGCCAGTGTCAGTTATGGTAATCGCGCCGCCCAACGTTACACTGCAAGCTGAACTGGTCGTTGTGTACTCCAGCGCGAACAGTCCGCTTGTGGCCGATGTGACGGAATATGCAGGGGCCGACGGGCTGCCCGCCGACACAGTCGAAGGCCAAGTGATGTTGGAGGGAGCAGTCGCAATGGTGATCGTTTGCGCTGTGTTGGCAGCCAACGCCTGTCCATCGAACAGCGCGACACTGCAGATTGCGGCCAAAGCGATCTGACGAAAATACCGCATCTCATCCCCCGAATACGATCAGTCTGCAAACGTTGTTAGACTCGACAGCGTGCCGGTTACGGCGTGGTCTTCTTGGTCTTCGATTTTACCGCAGGCGCCGCCGCCGCCGCCGGCGCCTTCGCCGCAGCCGCTGGCGCCAGCGTTCCCGCCGCCGGATCCGGCACCACGGTGCGCACCTGGATGTCGGCCAGCCGCCAGGCGTTGTTGGCCGGCTGGAAGGCCATCTCGAACGCGATGCGCTGCGGCTTGGTGGCGTAGAAGCCGGCGACGTGCAGCACGTTGTCCGGCCCCATCTTGGGCGGCCCGAGCAGGATGGGCGCGAACAGCAGCGCCGGGCTGATGTCGATGCCCTGGCTGCGGAAGCTGGCGAAATTCTGCGACAGTTTCTCCACCGGATTGGCCGCGCGGAAGGCGGGCGAGCCCAATGCGAACAGTACGGAATAATCGCCGGTCAGGTTGGACAGGCTGAGCGCGGCCACATGCAGCTGGATCATCAGCGTCAGCTTTGCATTGTCCGGGATCGGAACCGTCGCGGCGGGCGCCGTTGGCGCGGGCTCGGCAGCTGGGGCCGGGTCGGCCGGCTGAGCCACGGCGTCTTCCGCCACCGCCGGAGACGTCGCCAGCTGGGTCCAGCCAAACGCCGCCGCCACCGCTGCAACGCTGGCAACGGCCGCCAATCGGGTCAAGGTTTTCATCGTCAGCATGCTACGCTCCTATGCGACCTGTACGGATCAAAACTATTTCCACGTCCACTGCGCGCCAACGCGGGCAGCCGCGACATTTCCTGAGGTGTACCCCTCATAATACGAGGTGCCCAAGGCCGCCGAGGCGTCGATGGCGATGCGGTCCGACTGGCCGATGCAGTTGCGGCACAGCACGCCGACCGCGCTCAGGCCATAGGCATTGGCGACCTTGTCGAAGTGGCCGTAGCCGACGCGGATGCCGAAGTTGTCGTCGGACGCCAGCGTCGGCGCCTGCATGGCCATCGACATGGCGACGCCGGCATCGACGCGCGCGACCTTCACGAACAGATCTCCGCCGTCGGTCGCCAGGTTGCCCGCCGCGTCCGTGGTGGTGAGCTGCAACGGGCCGTTCTGCAGCGAGCGGCTGTGCGCCGATGCCAGGCCCGGCGACTGATAGGTGTAATTCGAATCGCCCAGCACCAGCTGGTTCGAGGCCGTGGCCGTCGCGCCGGCGCCAATCGCATAAGAGTTGGTGAACGCCGCCCCGACGTTGGCGCCGTTGCCGATGGCGATGGCGTTGACGCCCGCCGCCGTTGCGCCATCGCCGAACGCGACCGAGGACGGGCCGCTGGCCGTCGCGCCCGCGCCGATGGCGGCGGCGTGGTAGCCGGACGCGCTGGCATTGGCGCCGATGGCGACGGTCGACAATCCGCTGGCCGTGGCGTGCGGGCCGACCGCCATGGAATCCTGCGCCGAGGCCACCGAGAGAACACCCAGCGCCAGCGCCTGGTTGGCCTGCGCCGACGAGGCACTGCCGATGGCGATGCCCTGCACCGATAGGGCGGATACGGAGCTGCTGTCGCCGATGGCGATCGAGCCGGCGGTGTTGGCCTCGGCGGCGTTGCCCGCCGCGAAGGCGCCCTGGCCGTTGGCCAGCGAGAGATTGCCGAAAGCGATGGCGCCCTGTCCGGTCGCGGTATTGTCGGCGCCGATGGCGACCGCGCCGGTGCCGATGGCGGTGTTGGGATCGCCCAGCGCCACCGCGCCGTTGCCATGAGCAAAGCTGCCCTGGCCCAACGCGACCGCGCCATTGCCTTCCGCTTTGGTCCCGGCATCGCCGATGGCGACCGCGCCGCTGCCGCCCGAGACGGTGGATGCTCCGCCTGCGAACGATCCGGGTCCGGCGCTGAGATCCACTTTCGCGCCATTGCCGATGGCCGTGGTGGAGTCCGCTGCCGCCACTGCCCCTTCGCCCACCGCAGTTGAGGAAATGCCCGTGGCCTTGGCATTGGTTCCGAGGGCGATTGCATTGGTGTTGTCGGCGACCGCGCCCGCGCCGATGGCCGAGCCGCCAGTGCCGGCCGTTTTGTTGGCGCTGGCGTTGGTGCCGATGGCGAGCGAGTCCACTTGGTTCGCGTCAGCGTGATCGCCCAGCGCCGTGGACGATGCGCCATCGGCCAGCGCGGCGACCCCGAAGGCCTGTGCATTCGCGCCGTGGGCCGTGGCCCCGCTGCCGATGGCTGAGGCGAGTTCTCCGGTCGCCTGCGCGCCGGCGCCGAGGGCAAGGGTGTTGGTGTTGCTGGACAGGGAATTCAGTCCCACGGCAAACGCGCCTTGCCCGCTGGCCTTGGCGAAGGTGCCGATGGCCACGGCGTTTTCGCCTGACGCCTGGGCGACTTTTCCGTATGCGGCCGCAGACTCTCCTGTCGCCGCCGATCCCGCGCCGACCGCAATGGCGTTCTTGGCGATGGAGAGGGAGTTGAGGCCGACCGCGAAGGCCCCTTCGGCGCTGGCGACGGCATAGGCGCCCTGGGCCATGGCGTAGTCGCCGGTGGCCTTTGCGCCTTCGCCGATGGCTGTCGACGAGAGGTTCGACGCCACGGCGCCCGCGCCGAGCGCGATGGCCTTGTCTTGCGTCGCCGAAGCGTTCTGGCCGACCGCGACCGAGGCGGTTCCGCCCGCGGCTGCGTTGGCGCCATTGGCCACGGCGTAGTCGCCCGTCGCCTGGGCGCTGTCGCCGACAGCAGCGGCTGAAACGCCCGACGCCGACGCGTTGGCGCCGAGGGCGACTGTGTTGGTGTTGCTGGCGTTGGCGCTGGCGCCCTCGGCCACCGCACCCACGTCGCTGGCGGTCGCGCCCGCGCCGCTGGCCACCGAAAAATCGCCGCTCGCCTGCGCGCCGTCGCCCAGCGCGGCCGACGATGCGCCGGTCGCCGCTGCGTTCGGCCCTACGGCCAGCGCGTTGGCGTTGTTCGACAGCGCGTTGGCGCCAATGGCCAAGGCGCCTTGCCCGCTGGCATTGGCGTTGGTGCCATTGGCAATGGAACTTTCGCCCGAGGCTTGCGCGTTGTCGCCGATGGCGGTCGCCGAAAGCCCCGTCGCCTGGGCGTTATTGCCTACGGCTGTCGCATTGACAAAATTGGCGATGGAATTCTGGCCGACCGCGATCGATCCGAAGCCGCTGGCGTTGGCATTTGCGCCTGCCGCCAGGGAATTGTCACCGCTCGCCTGTGCGCCGTCGCCCAACGCGGTGGCCGAGGCGCCCGAAGCGGTCGCCAGATTGCCGAACGCGGACGAATTGTCGCCGGAGGCCTTTGAATTGAAACCGTTCGCCGTCGCGTTCGTGCCGCTGGCCGTTGCGTAAGCGCCCGTCGCTGTCGCGCCGGCGCCGCTGGCGGTGGCCTGGTCACCGGTCGCGGTAGCGCTCACGCCGGTGGCGGAGGCCTGATTGCCGAGCGCGGTCGCGCCGCCTTTGGACGCGTTCGCCCCATTGCCGAAGGCGCTGGCGTTGACGCCGGTGGCCGAGGTGCCAAGGCCGAGCGCGGCCGATCCCGGCATCGACGCGTTGGCGCCGTTGCCGATGGCCATGGCCGAGGCATCGCCCGTCTGAGCCTGCGCGCCGCCCTCGCCGGCGCCCGACAGCGCGCCGCCGCCGATGGTGATGCCGCTGGAATAGGTTGCCCCGCCCGGATCGCCGATGACGATGCCGCCGCCGACAAACGAGCCGCCCTGCGCCACCGCCAGCGAATTGGTGTTGGTGACGCCGTTGACGTTCAGGTCTTTTTTGACGGCGAGATTGTCCTGGAAGATCGAGTCGCCGGAAATGTCTGCGCCGCCGCCCGCCTCGGTGGGCGATTTCGGCAGCACCTGCAGCGTACCCAGGATCTGCGTATCGCAGCTTGGCAAGCTGGCCTGCTGGACGGCAAGGTCATTGGTTTTCTTCTGGTTGACGGTCTGGGCGATTGAGATACCGAGCCCCACGCCGCTGTTGACCACGCCTGCAATGTCAAACGCATCGCCAACCATGGCCGCCGCAAAGGCCGCTGCGGGGGCCGGATTGGCAAAGACGACTTCCGTGGCCTCCAGTGCGACGCCCAAAATGTCCGCCACCAAATGAGCAGCGGTCGCAGCCGCGCCCAGGCCGACGCCCACCCCCTCGGAGACGTTGGAAGAGACGCTCAAGCCATAAGCTTCCGAGTCCAGCGACTGGGAATACTGCGTCAGCTGCTCGCCACAAATCGCGCTGCCAAGCGATCCGGTTTGCGTGGTCGACGGCGTATAGGCCGCAGGCGTTTCGGGCGCCGCGTTGGCCGATGTGGTATTGGAGCCGGTCGCGTGCGCCGCCTCGATCGGGGCGGCCAACAGCGCGAGCACGCAGGTCGACTGCATCAGGTTTCGGATGAATTTTTGCATGCGCGCGGCGCCTCAAAATCGCTGCCAGCCCAAAATCTTTGGGCCACGAGAACGCACGGCGACGCTGCCCGCGGCGAGGCCATCGGGTGATGTCAGGTTTTGAATCGTCCAGGGTTCGATCGAGAATTTCGGCGAGCTAGTCGCGCGAAATCTCGGGTCGCATCGACGGCGTTCGCCTAGAGTTGGCGGTGCAAACCGCCCTGTGGCGGGCGCGCTGCAGCGCCTCTTCGATCCTGATGTGAGTCATACTGTGTGCCCCCGCAAAATCACGCAGAACTCTCAACACCGTTTCGGCAATGCCCTGAGCAACCAGCCATAGTTGTCTGAGCAAGTCTGAGCCGAATCAGCAGCCAACGAATCAATTCATTAACAAATCGTAAAGGATTGCCCTTACGGGTGTCCATGGCGAAGCCGTTTCCGGCCTACGATGCTTGTGGATGACTTGTGGTTTGAGCAGATGATCAGCCTACGTCAACCTCCGGCGTATTCGATGTTGTACCGTTGCTCAAAAGTTTCGACCTGTCGTTGTCAGAACACGGAGCCCCCTTTTCCTTCTCCCCGTACTTACGGGGAGAAGGTGGCCTTTGGCCGGATGAGGGGTGGTACGCGGGAGGCCTCTATGGTCCGCGTTTGTTTGATCTGGGCCGGAGCAAGTCCTGCCCCTCACCGACCGCCCAGCGCTTGCGCTGAAACGCGCTGCCCCGTTGTTTTGCGCCTCCGCGCATGGGGGCGGTCTCCTCTCACCGTAAGTACGGGGGGAGGAAAAAAACGCACCGCACGTCAGCAGGTCTTTATTTTTGACTGCTGGTATCATGCGCTGCAAGGTGTGTCCCGAACTGTGCGGCTTCAGGGCCGCGGTGGCCATCCATCACAGGGCCTTGCGTCACGGCGTCGGCTCGGGGTCTGGCGCATCCGGGGCCGGCTGATCGTCTGTCTCAGCCGGGCCGGATTGGGGCTGCGGGCCCTCGCCCCAGATCGCCCAGCATTTTTCGAACCACTGGCGGCGGTCGGCAAGACCATTGAGCCCGCCGTTGAGGCGCCGGGTGATCATTGCGATGTTGTTGGCGTCGGCAAGTTCATTCATCGTCTGGCCGTCGGCGTTCGCCCGGCTGTTCCAATAACCCGCCGCAATCATGAAAGCTTTTTCACCCTCTGCGGCTAGGTCCGGTGAGGCTTCCAGATCGACGCCGATCGCCCGACCCATGTCGCGATAGGTTGCGCGGCCCGTAATCTGGATCAACCCGCGGCCGCGATAGCGGTAGCCATCTCCAGGTTGTGTGTTGCCCAGCGAACCTCCGTAGATTTTGTTGGCGAGTGCTTCCGGGTTGTGGACAAACGGCGCGGCTGCCTCTGTGGTTGGAAACCGTCTTGGCCAAATCTGCGCAAGTCTCGCCGCTGATCCATAGTCAGGGCTCTCTTCGGAAATCACATATCCATTTGATTCGTGAGCCACCTGGGCCAGGAAATGGCAAAGCCGACGACTATTCGTATTGATCGAATAGCGCGCGAGTATGCCATCGCCACTCTGCACCATGGCGCGCAAGTAGTCCGCCCGCGCCTTTGGCGCAAAGCGGCTCAAGCGGTCGCCCGTCAAGGCGAGCGACGCGGCGACCTCATTGCTGGAACTGTTCGCCGGGAGCGCCAGCGTTTGCGTGGAGAGATGCGCCGAGGTGGCCGCCGGCCGCGTCAATGCGGCGACCAGTTCGGTCGTGCGCTCAAGCGCCGGATGGTCGCGGGGGCGGGGCGGCGGTTCGGCGCCCGAGAGTTTCGCGGTTGGATTTGGCAACAGGGAGATGGCATTCGCCAACTGGCCCTTGCAATCGGCTGGCCGCTGCAGCACGCCGAGCGACAGGGCGCATTCCATGCGCGGCGAATAGATGGCGTCGGCATAGCCGAGCCGGGCGTGCTGAAGGTCGACGAGTTTGCTGGCGGTCTCGGCATCGAAGGACGTACCGGGAGTCATCCCAAGCGCCGCGCGCAGTTTCGCCACGGCGGGGCCGTCCGATCCCTGGCGAAGACGGCCCAGTTTTGCTTGCACAACGGCGACGTCTTTGCTTTGGCCGCCGACGCGGAGCGCCGAAGCCGTGGCCGCTTCCAGGCCCGTCAACAGCACGTAGTCGATGCGTTTGCCGCTGTCGGCCGCGCTACCTGGACGGCTGAGGCCGAGCGCTTTGATAAATTTATCCCAATCGCCTGTTCCATCAGTGCCGCGAACCGTTTGAGTTCCTGCCGAGGAAAATGATTCGTTGGAGTATGCCGAATGAATATTGTCCCCCGGCATTGTTCGATCCCAATAATCCCAGACCGAGTAACTCGCATCGTCTCTCGATCTCAAGATCGTGACTTGGCCACCCTTGCCGTTACTATCCCCAAGTTGAAATGCTGGGTCGACGTGCCTGTGCTTTCCGATACGGTACACGTAAGATCCCGTTGGCAATAGATTTGCCCTAAAACCTGAATTAGAATCAATACCATTCGAGAGTTTGAAATACCTCATGACAGAA
>JANMVX010000385.1:0-11532 GCA_031393505.1 Hyphomicrobiaceae bacterium
GAAGCGTAGGGGCGCACCGCAGTGCGCCCGTCTAACCGCGAGCAAGCGGATAGCCGGGCGCACTGCGGTGCGCCCCTACGCTTCCTCCTAAAGTGATCGCAATCCAGAGCTCAAGGCAGCAGCGGCGGCATCACTTGGGCAATTCGCTTTGACTGGCGACTTGCTGGATCAGCATCTGTATCTGATCATCCGTCAACTCGCCCGTCAGCGGCGCCTTGATCGATTCCTGATATTGCATGATTGCACCCTTGGTCTTGGCATCGAGAACACCATTCGCATCAGGCACGTCGTAATTCAGAGACTTCAAACGCACCTGAATGTATTTGATGGTCTCGGGTGAGGTGTTGGAGGCGACGGCGGTGTTTGTGTCAGCTGGGGTCGCCGTCGGCGTTGGAATCGTAACCGGCCTTGCGATTGCGACCGGAACCGCGACTGCGGCGGGAGTTGCAGTGTAACGGCGGGAAATTGGGAGCGCGGGTCGCGCAACAACTGTTGGCCGCGCCGGCGCGCGCGCGGTCACAGTCGGTTTCACCGTCACGCGCACGGTCGGCGCCGGCTTGGGAGGGGTTACCACATATTGGGGTTTGGCTGTTTTGACGGGAGCTGGAGCGACGACTCGCGTTTTCACGCTGCGCTTTCTCGAGTCCTGAGACTTGGTGGCCTCGTTCAGCAATAGAAGGCCGCCGACGATGCCAATGCCAATGCCAACATTCACTCCATTGCCTGCCCGCGCGGGGTTGGTTGTGGCCGGTAGAAGCGCCGCGCCCAATATCAAAAAGGCGCAAAAATGCGTGCAAAGTCTGATCAGGGGATTGCGGCTGTGGTTTAGGTGGGTCTCTTTAAACATTGCATCCTCCGGTATGTCCTGACGAATGCGAACCGCCAGCTTGGCACTTATTTGAAGATTTAGATAGATCCGTTGTGCAAAATTGCACACTTCGAAAATTGGTCCTGTCCCCGATTGAGGTCGGGACATCGGCCGGTGGCAGAACTGATTGCGCGATCTTGCTGGGGCCGGAATTGGTGAAGCGGCAGATGCCGTTCTGGTAGGAAGCGCCGGCCAGGCAGCAATTGGGATACACGCCGCTCGGCCGGTCGCTGCCGCATACCGCGGAACCAGACTTGGCTGCCGCGGACCGGCACTTTCCGTTCTGGAACTGGCTGCTTGGACAGCACTGCGGATAGGCGCCATTCCAGCCGGCGGGACAGACCGCCGCTGGCGCGCAACGGTTGCCATTCCAGGCCAGACCAGCGGCGCAAGACGTTGCGTGTACGCATCTGTTTTCGCTCCAGACCGTGCCATTGCGACAGCAGTGGGGATAGGCGCCGTTCCAGCCGGCTGGGCAGACGGAGGCTGGGACGCACTTGCTGCCGCTCGGGGCCATGCCTGCAGGGCAGGCGCATTGGTTGGTGACATCGAGCACCATGCCTCCACCGCAGGTTGGCGCCGCTGGTCCAGTCTTGAACTCATGGCAGCCAGTTTCGCCGGGAGCCTCGGGCAGCGGCATATTCAAGACCGCAAGCGTTGGCGATGACTCAGCCTCGGCGGCCGCGACGGCTGGGTCCCAAGGCCGACGCACCGCGGTGCAGTTGCGGAACGAGTCCACGATGGGGCCATCGGTTGGCATACGAGCCGTGATTTCATAAACGTGACTGTCGCCGTTTTCGAGCCGGAAGCGGGTCGGCGTCGTACACACGAAAGGGATTTGAACCGGCTGGGTGGCGCAGGGCAACGGCGGCACGATAGAGAGGATACGCAGGACTGGTGTGCCGGCGCCCATGCTGTCGGAAAAGGTCACCGGTGCGTTGTGCGGGATCGGACCATCGTTGAACACGGTGAACGTGAAATGGCAGGTCTCGCCTGGCGCGCACTTGTCGCTCCCCGATTGGCGCACTTTGAGATTGAAGGGGTCGAGTTCAACGGTGGCGCAGGCCTGCTGACCGGACGCGTTGGCCAGCCCCCCCATCCCGGCGCGCAGCGTTACGCAAGTCTCCATCACGTTGCCCTTGGTCCAGCCACGCGGCAGGACATCTTCGGTAAGCGATATCGACTGGCCGGGTTCCAGCGACAGCACTTCGGGGTGGCTGCAGCTTGCCCTCCCAGACGCGCCGGCGCAGGTCCAGCCGCTCGTCTTGGCGATGATGACCGCCTCGCTCTTTCCCTCGACCGTCGAGGCGCCGCCCGCAGCGCCCTTGATCGCCTCGTCGAGCGTGACCGGTTCCTTGAAGGTCGCGCGTCCGATATTGGCGACCGTGATCTCGAACGGGCAGGGTCCTTGCAGGGGGCAGAACTCAGACAGGGCCCGCTTGGCCACCGTCAGGCGAGGCAGGGCCGAGACTTGCGGCTGCGTTGGCTTGAACGTGATCGAGGCGCACGCCTGCGCTTTGTCGACGGACGGGCCGGCGCCGGCGTTGTTATCCGACGTCGTGTTGTCAGTCACCGGCGTTGGCGCAGCGGCGTCGCTCAGCAGCGCGCTGGTGTCAATAAAGTCTGACGTCTTGCCACCGTCCTTGTCGAACGACTCAAGTCCGGTACTGCTGGCGAAAAATCGAGCGGAAATAGCCGACGCGTCTGGCTTCATTTTCAGCTGCAGCGTGGTCGTAGCGCCAGGCGCAAGCTTCATCCCACGATTGACGCAGCGCCACGGCAAGCCGACTTTGCGGCAAATCCACGGTGCTGCAGGGGGCTCAGCCAGCGTGGCATTGTTGTGCAAGCCGGTGCCAATCGCGCCGTTGTGGGTCGTGAAAAGCAGAATGGCGGTCGCTTCCCCCTCAAAAGGGTCAGCACTCGTGTTGGTGATCACCAGCTCCTGCCCGCAGCCGCTCTTGACCGAGCAGGCGGCGGTCGTCTTGGCCTCGATGTCTAGCTTGCCCGCTGATGCCTTCACATGAGCCCCGTCCTTGGCGGCCGGAGCAGTCAGGGTGGCGCAATTATCGAGCGTTGCCGTTATCTCCTTGACCCGCGGTACAATGGTCAGCGGCAGCGACAGGCTTGCTCCCGCCCCTATCGGGCCCGGGTGGGTGCAGGTGAATGGCGCCGACGCGGTGCAGCTCCATAGTGTTGGTCGACCGGGCGCGCCGCCTTGCCGCAGCGCGATGTCATCGAACCGGGCGCCGAACGCCGTCACGACGTCGTCGATCACGAATGGTCCTTTGACCGGCGTCGGTGCGCTGTTGGTTATCTTGATCTCGAAACCACAGCCACCCGGTTCGGCCGCGCACTCGGCGCTGGCCGCGGTATTTTCCAGCCTCAGTCCCCCCAGCATGGCGCGTCGGGTTTTCGCGTCGGTCGGAGCAGCTCCCGCGGTGTCAACTGCGGGCGCGCCGCCGGCAGGAGGAAGGTCCGAAGGCGGGGCCGCGACGATGGCTGGCGCCGCGCCACCGGGCTCTGGGCCAATCATTGTGAAGGGTTGTCGCGTTGGTTGCGCAGACGGCTCAAGGGCCGCCTGACGGTCAATCTGTGGCCTGAAATAGAACCGGGTGTTCAGGGAGCCAGTTTCCCACGGCACTTGCCGGCCGCCCGTTTCTTTTCTCACATCATTACGAACATCAATGAGCATATTGCCCACGGTATCGGTTGAACTCCGCATCTGCTTGACCAGCGCGCCGGTAAATGGCGAGTTCCGCCCTGAGCCGTCGTCTGCTTCATTGTCTGGGGCCGTCGCGAAGCTGATCAGTGTGCCGCCATCTGACAGCCGTATCGGCGCTAATCCTCGACCGGTATTCAAGGCGCGCTTGCCGATCTTGCCGGCCAGACCACGAGGAAACGGATTCCTGCGGCAGGCGTCGAAGAACATGATGTTGGTTCGTTGTGGATCGAACTCCATAATGCGCTGCACGCTGTCGAGCCGCACCATCTCGGTTTCGAGCAGAGCTTCGTCTTCACCGCTGGCGTCGATGGGCACGAGGTAGTTGTCGCCGTTCACCTGCAAGCCGTGCCCGGAATAGAAGAAAATCGCCTTGTCGGCGTCGACCAGGGCGGCGGCGAACTTGCGCAGCAAGCGCTCCATGCCCTCCTTATCCTGATCCTTGTCCTGGATAACCTCAAACCCCAAGTCTTGCAGGGTCGAGGCGATGTCAGTCATGTCATTAATGGGATTGGCAAGAACTTTGGTATGCTGATATCTAGCATTACCGATGACGAGCGCCACGCCCCGGCCAGCCCAAGCTGGTACGGCCATGGCCGACATCAAGCCACACAGCATGAACACTAGCGCTGAGCGCAAGTAAGGCACCGGATGATCCCTGCTGGTTTGCCTCTAAACTAAGACAAACCAGTATACTCTCGCATCCACCGTATGGATGATGCGGGATCACGAAGCCGTGAGCAGGAACTTTTTTTGGCGCGGCGCGTGATGCATGCCAAGGTCGGCGAGACGGTGCGCCTGTTCATGGGCGTGGGCGGACCGAACTTTACATCGTCATTCCACGTCATCGGCGAGATCTTCGACCGCGTCTACGAATGGGGCAATCTGTCGAGCCCGCCTGTCTTCGGCGTGCAGACGGTTTCGGTGCCTCCCGGCGGGGCGGTCGTCACTGAGTTCGCGCTCCAGGTGCCCGGCCGCTACCTGCTGGTGGATCATGCCTTGTCGCGGCTGGAGCGCGGTCTGCTTGGCTTCATCATGGTCGATGGCGAGCAACAGCCGGACATCTACAAGCCCTACAGCAAGGCCTCCGGGGTCGGGGCATTGATCGGACGTGTTTCGGAACGCATTCGGCAACCGGCAGTTCTTGTGCTAGTTTCAAAACCTATGGGGCCGGTCATCACCAATCGGCCCCAATCCTGGACTAGCGCAAAGCGACTTGCCGGGGAGATGGATATGATACGGACGAGCTTGAGCGCAATTGCTCGCGTGGTGGCCTTGTCGGCTGTTCTGGGGCTGGGGTTCGCCCACGCCGAAGATGCGCCCGTAGCCCCCGATCCCGCCCCCGCGCAAACCGCCGAAGCCGCCGACCCGCGCGCCGACGACCCGTCCTTCCAGCAGGCCGCCAAGCTGCTGCGCGCCATCGACGCCATCCTGCAGGATACGGCGCAGAACCGCGCCGAGGCCAAGAAGCTGCCGAGCAAGGACGAGTTCCTCTTGCCGCCGGTGTTTTCCGAGACCAAGGAGAGCCGGCAGGGGCACATTAAGGATCTGCTCGACTCCGCCCTCGGCATCGTCACCGACGTGCCAATCGTCGATCTGCAAAAGAAGCTGGAAGACGCGCGAAAAGCCATCCGCGATGGCGACGCGCATCTGTCCGACCTGAACCGCCGCAAGTTGACTGCGCCCAAGGAAGCGCCACTGGCCGGCTACCTGAACGACACCCAGGACAGCCTGGCGCGAGAAATCGAGACGCAGGAAAAGGCCAACGCCGACAAAAAGGCTGAGATTCTCGCCGTCAAGGCCGAGATCGGCGATGCGCTGGCCAAGGCCGGCATCAAGATGAGCCAGGATCAGCTCGACCTGCTGCTGGACAGCGTGCTCTCGGGCGATCTGGTGCGCCTGGTCGCCATCTTCAATTCCGCCAAGCTGATCGACGAGCAGCTCGGCAAAGGCATCCAGACCGGCAGCGGCGATCTTTCGGCCGCGCGCAAATTCTTCGCCATGCATGCGGCGCTTTTCGCCATGTTGGTCCACGCGCAGGACACGCTAATCGGCAAGATCGACGAGGTGTACCTGCCGCATCTGAAAGCCATCGGCAAGGACGTGTCGGCGGCGCGGGCCGATACCAAAAAGCTCCTGAAAGACCAGAACCGCGACGACCAGAAGAAGGCGCTGGAAGCCAATCTGAAGAGCCAGGAGTTCGCCGACGAGGTGATGGCCTATTATCGTGGCTATCTGCTGCAGCAGCGCGAGCAGCTGGCGGCGGCGCGTATCAAAGCCGCCAAGGATCTGAAGATCGCCGACAACACCTATGAAACGGTGGAGGCGAGTTTCCAGCTGAAACAGCTGATCAAGGACGCCAAGGCCAGCTTCGAGGCGATCCAGAAGCTGGAGACACCCGGCTTCGAGCAGATTTTCCAGAACCAGGAGCTGCGCCAGGAGTTCGACAATCTCACCCGAAAGCTGGATGTGCCGGCGAGCTGACGTGATACGTCACACACCTGCTTCTCCCCGGCCCGTGGAATGCCGCGGGTCGGGGAGGTAGCCGCCGTTGTGCGCTACATCAGGCCCTTGAAGGCGTCCTTCTGGCAGGCCTCCATGAACTCCTTGCCCTCCAGCACGCCCTCCTTGGCCATGGCGGCCGGCATCTTCATGGCGTCCATGGCGGCCAGGAACGGCTTGGCCATGTCGCCGCCGATCTTGCCTTCGGCCTTGGCGTCAGCCTTCTTCCACAGGGCGGTGCAGTCTTCCGGCGTCGCTGCAACCGCAGCCGATGTCAGTGACAGCAACGCAACTGAAGCGGCGAGGATGAGTTTGCTCATGGTGTGTCTCCTTCGCTAGGTCGGCGTCTCCGCCGACGGTCCGGAGCCGATGGATGGGCTCCGCCGCAAGGCCATGAACGAAACGAGTGTTGCGCTCCGGCCCGTCGGCGAGGAATAGACTTCTGTCCAATTGCGGCAAGACTGAGGGGTGACGACTAAAAAATACTAAGAGTATTTATTGAATTAGAATGTATTGCTAAAAACACACATTGGGAACAAATCGGAATTTTGCCGGTGCCGGCCGCAGCCGGATCGTCGCCCCACCGCTTCCAGATCGCCTGCGGGCGCAATCGATGGATGCTGTTGAAATTTCCGAACAACCAAATCGCGGTCGACTGGCACAGGCAGGCCGTCTGGACGAAGGGAAGTTTCGCTCCAAACGGCCGCCCGTCTCACGGACGTCCCCCCGGACGTCCGAGATCAAGCCGATTGATACAGGCCAACGCGCCTGAGCGCTGCGATGGCCAGCTCCCGGTGCACGGGATCGTTGAGCAACTGGTTGATCTCCGCAATCGCCTTCGACAGTTCCTTGGTCCGGCGCAGCTCCTCGAAAACCTCTGGCCACTGAGCATCTGTCAGGTTGACGAACAGCTCGGCTATGCCCAGGCCAAAACGAAACGGCTCGTGGGATTCTGCGACTTGACCGTCCATTTTGACGACTTTCCAGTCTACAACTGGCGACCGAAGCCGAATTCAAGTGCCCGCTCAGCCAGTTCGTGCTGGCCGACGCCTTGGGTCTGACCGCCATTCACGTCAACCGGGTGTTACGCCAGTTGCGCGAGCTGGAATTGCTGACGGTCAAGAAGGGCCGGGTGCATATCCATGATCTGGATGGCCTGCGAAAATTGTCCGGGTTCCAGGGTGGCTATCTGAATTCCAGACGATAGCGTTTTACGATCCTTCACTAAAAATCAGTCATGGTCGCCACAATTATCCTATAGCGAAGCCACAGACGGACGCACTTGCTGCGCCCATCTGTGGCGGTTGATGGCTTACTTCACGCTTTTGAATGTATCGGCCATGCAAGCGTCCATGAATTCCTTGTCGGTGATCGTGCCTGGCGTCGCCAACGGCATTTTGGCAGCTGTCATGGCGTCGACATAAGGTTTGGCCATATCGCCGGCAGCCATTCCAGTTGTGCCCATTTTGCTCCACATCGACGTGCAGTCTTCTTTCGAAGCGGCCATGGCAACCGATCCAAGCGACATCAGCGCGATTGTTGCTGAGATGAACAGTTTCGTCATTGCGTGAACTCCTTCATTTCGGGGGGACAAAAGGTTCAATTTGCCGTCGGGCGCAGTGTGTTGAATTTCTGGCCCGAGGCGGATGACAAACGCCCGGAGGATGCGAAGGTTCCAGAATTTTCGTTGTGCTACTATTGAATACTTTGTTTCTAAAGGTATTGAGTAAAACCATTGGGACGGCGGTCGGCTTGGGTCAGCAATCTGTTGCCGGCCACCGCGCTAGAGTGACCAAACGAGTTCATCTCATGGCCTTGACGGCGGCCTCCTTGCCGGCGTCCGTGAATTCCGTGTTCATAGCCAAGCCGTCCTTGGCCATCGAAGCCGGCATCTTCATGGAGCTGGCCGAGCGGCTGAGCTTGATCGGGCCGGCGACCGAGACCGAATTCAAGTGCCCGCTGAGCCAATTCGTGCTGGCCGACGCCTTGGGTCTGACCGCCATTCACGTCAATCGGGTGTTGCGCAAGTTGCGCGAGCTGGAATTGCTGACGGTCAAGAAGGGCCGGGTGCACATCCATGATCTGGATGGCCTGCGCACATTGTCGGGGTTCCAGGGCGGCTATCTGAATTCCAGGCGCTAACGCGGGCAGTAGGCAGTGAGGCAGTAGGCAGTAGTGGAAGATTAGGTTGACGCACCGACGCGTCGCCACGATCCCACTGCCTCACTGCCTCACTGCCTCACTGCCTTATTGCGCAGACTCCAAGCCCCGACTATAAGCACCGCTTGCCCGCGTGCCGACACCCCTGGAGGTGGCGCGGGCGCTTGGGAACGGCCCGGGTTGTCCGTCGCCGTCCCTCCATACCAAAACGAAGAGAACCACCATGGCACAGACCAATGAGCTGAAGGCCACGGCGCGCGTGAAAGTCGGCAAGGGGGCCGCCAAAAACGTCCGCCGTACGGGCCTCGTCCCCGGCGTCATCTATGGCGACAAGCGCCCCGCCGAGCCGATCAACATCGCCTATCCCGATCTTTGGAAGCATTATCGCGGCGGTCGGTTCCTCGCCACCGTGTTCCAGATTGAAGTGGGCGGCGTCACGCAGCAGGTGCTGCCGCGCGACGTGCAGCTGGATCCGGTGAAGGATTTCATCATCCACGTCGATTTCCAACGCATCGCCAAAAACGCGACCATCCGCGTCATGATCCCGGTGCATTTCAGCAATCACGACAAGTCGCCCGGTCTGAAGCGCGGCGGCGTTCTCAATGTCGTGCGTTACGAGATCGAGCTGTACGTGCCAGCCGACGCCATTCCGGAGACGCTGGAAGTCAACCTCGAGGGCCTGGAGATCGGCGACTCGGTGCACATTGGCGCTATCAAGCTTCCGCCCAACACCAAGCCGGTCATTGCGGATCGCGACTTTACCGTCGCCACCATCGCCGGCGCCAAGGCCGAAGAGGCTGAAGCCGCCACGACAATCGCTGCCGCCGAAGGCGAGGCTGCACCTGCCGCCGACGCCAAGGGCGCTGCGCCTGCCAAGGGAGCCGCTCCCGCCAAGGGCGCCGCTCCGGCCAAGGACGAGAAGAAGAAGTAGTGTTTGCTGCGCTTCCGCCCCGGCCATTGGCGCCGGGGGCGGGGCAAAGAAAGACGCCAAATCGTGAAGTCGCCAAATCGTGAAATCGTGAACGTTGCCATTCTTTCCGACTTGGCGACTTGGCGATTTCACGACTTCACGTTTTTCGTTTTTGACACCCCATGAAACTCATCGTCGGGCTCGGCAATCCGGGCGAGAAATACGCGCGCAACCGGCACAACGTCGGCTTCATGGCGCTGCAGCTGATCGCCAAGGAGCACGGTTTCCCGGCGTTCAAGCGCCGTTTTCAGGGGGTGGCCTCCGAAGGCGAGATCGCCGGTGAGAAATGCCTGCTGCTGATGCCCACGACCTATATGAACGACAGCGGCCGATCGGTTGGCGAAGCCGCGCGGTTCCTGAAGCTGGCGACCAGCGACATCATCGTCATCCATGACGAAATCGACCTTGCGCCAGCCAAGCTGAAGGTGAAAACCGGCGGCGGCGTCGCCGGCCACAATGGCCTTCGGTCGATCACCCAGCACCTCGACAACGACTATGTGCGTGTCAGGATCGGGGTCGGCCACCCCGGCTCCAAGGACGCCGTGTATCACTATGTGCTGGGCGACTTCCACAAGGCCGAGTACGCCGCCTGGCTCGATCCCATGCTGGCGGCCATGGCCAAGGCGGCGGGGCATTTGGTGCAGGGCCACGGCGACAAATTCATGAGCGAGGTCGCGCTGCAGACGCAACCTGAGGATGAGCGCAAAGCCAAAAAGCCCGCCCCCGAGCCCGCCGCGCCAAAGCAGGACCCGGCCAAGCGCCATCCCGGCGGCGAGGCCCAAGCCAAACGCGCTGGCGCAATGGCCGAGAACCTGAAGAAATGGCTGGCGGGCCGCGGCAAGGGCGGAATTTGACAACGGCGTACGCCGGCGCAGGTCTGCTCGGCGGCTGGAACCGCCCGATATTGTGCAAACGCGCGAACTCGTTCATAGCCGGTAGACACTTTCGGCACCGGAGGCTGACCCAATGTCCGACACAGCGTCCACATCCCGCGCGGCCCAGCAGGCGGCGCACGACAAGATCCTGAAACGCGAGCGGCGCGACGACGTCTACATCCTGACGTTGAATTCGCCTGACAACCGCAACGCTCTGACCGAACCCATGATCGCGGCCATCGAGCGGGCGCTTGTTGTGATCAAAGTCTGGCTGGAGGTGAAGTCGGTCATCATCACCCACACAGGGCCGGTGTTCTGTTCGGGGCATGACCTGAAGGCCATCGCCGAGCACCGCGAGGATGGCGACAGCGGCAAGGGGTACTACAAGCGCCTGCTGCTGCAATGCACGCGGCTGATGACGACGCTGAACGAGTATCCCAAGCCGATCATTGCCTGCGTGGAAGGCACCGCAACTGCGGCGGGCGTGCAGCTGATATCGTCGTGCGATCTGGCGGTGGCGTCGGCCAATTCGCGCTTCTGCACGCCGGGCGTGAACATCGGCTTTTTCTGCCACACGCCCGCCGTGGCGCTCGCGCGCAATCTGCCGCGCAAGCATGCGCTGGAAATGCTGCTGACGGGCGAAATGATCCCGGCCGCGCGGGCTGCGGAAATGGGGCTGATCAACCGCGTCGCGCCAGAAGGCAAGGCCTTGGACGAGGCGCTCGCTTTCGCCAAGATCATCGGCCAGAAATCGCCGGCGGCGCTCGCCATGGGCAAGAAGAGCTTTTATACGCAGATCAATCAGCCGACGGAAGAGGCCTACGCCACGGCCATCGATGCCATGGTCGACAACTTGATGGTGGATGACGCCGCCGAGGGCGTGAGCGCGTTTCTGGGCAAGCGCAAACCGGAATGGAAGCTGGCGTGATGGAACCACGGCTCTCCGTTGTGACGCTCGGCGTCACCGATATGGCGCGCATGCGGACGTTTTACGAAGCGCTCGGCTTTGTGGCTTCGGCGGCGAGCAACGAGAGCGTCACCTTTTTCCAGGCGGGCGGTGTGGTCCTCGGCTTGTTCGGCCGCCAGGCGTTGGCCGAGGACGCGCATGTGACAGACAGCAAGCCCGGATTTTCCGGCGTTTCGCTCGCCCACAATGTGCGCAGCGAAGCCGATGTGGACGCCGTGCTCGCCCATGCCGTCGTATGCGGGGCAAAACTGCTGAAGCCGGCCCAGAAAGTGTTTTGGGGCGGTTACTCCGGCTATTTCGCCGATCCCGAGGGCAACCTCTGGGAAGTCGCGCACAACCCGTTCTTCCCGTTGGACAAGATTGGTAATATCAAGCTTGTGTAATTAGCTATAAATAGGAATGCACAGGCGCTTGTGGCGTAGGGGCGAGACTTGTCTCGCCCTCCGGATGCGCGGCAAGCCGTGAGAGGGC
>JANMVX010000050.1:0-26735 GCA_031393505.1 Hyphomicrobiaceae bacterium
CTGCTGTATAGGCGACCCCATGTCGCTTGAGCATGGTGCACACGACCTTGCCCACACGACCGTGACCGACAACGATAGCATGCCGCTTCTGCGGTACTGGCAGTTCAGCCAACGCTGTGTCCAACTTGATCGGCTCCTTGAGCAACGCCGAACACTGGTTGGCGACAAGGGCAAGGACGGGAATAAGCGCCATCGTCAACGAGGTGACGGCGAGGGTAAAACTCGCGACCGACGGCGCGACCACGCCGAGTGTCGCGGCAAGCCCGATGCCGACGAAGGCAAACTCGCCACCGGGGCCAAGCAGAAGGCCGGTTTCGATCGATGCCGGCACGGACAGCTTGAACCAGCGCGCGAGACCAGCCAAGACAATGGCTTTCAGCCCGATGAGGCCGATCACGCTGGCCACCAGCCACAGTGGCTCGCGCGCCAGCACGCGCACGTCGATGCTCATGCCGACCGTGAAAAAGAAGATGCCGAGCAGCAAGCCCTTGAATGGTTCAATGGTCGCCTCGATGGCCTTGCGGAATTCGGTTTCCGCGAGCAGGAGGCCAGCGACGAAAGCGCCGAGCGCCATCGACAAATCAGCTGCGTCGGCGACCACGCCGGTGCCGACGATGACGAACAGTATCGCTGCAATGAACAGGTCGCTTGATTGTGTCCGAGCCACTTGCCGAAACAATGGGCGGAGCAATGCCCGGCCGACCAGCGCGATTAGTACAACGGCGGTGATCGCCTGAACCAGCGCCATGCCAACGCTTGCCAGGACCGAGCTGCCCTTATCGGCACCCAAAATCGAGACGAACATCAAGATCGGAATGACCGCGAGATCCTGCGCGAGCAGCACGGAAAAACTCGCTCTGCCAGCGCTCGTCGCCAAGCGGCCCTGGCTGGAGAGCACTTCCAGCACGATCGCTGTCGAGGATAGTGCAAGGCATGCGCCCAGCATGATGGCGATCGGAGTCTTCTGACCGGCCGCCGCGATGATAGCGGCGAGGAGCGTCGTCGTGATTACCACCTGCAATCCGCCAAGACCAATCACGAGACGGCGCATCGCCTTCAACCGCTCGTAGGACAGCTCCAATCCGATCAGAAAGAGCAAGAAGACGACGCCGAGATCGGCGATCCCCATCACGTTCTTGGCATCGACAACCGTGAACCAATAGAGGAGCGGCACTTGACCAATGAACGAGCCAAGCCCAAGCGGGCCGAGCAAGGCCCCCGCCCCGAGATAACCGAGTACCGGGCTTATTCCCAAGCGATGCACGAGCGGCACGACAATGCCCGCCGTACCGAGCACCACGAGTGCGTCGCTGTAGACTGGTATGTTGATGGATGATGCCAAGGTCCCCTCCGCGCGACGACTACCCTCTTTTTACATTGATTTGCGGAGGCCGTGAGGCGTGACCAAGCATCGGCGTCTCGTGCATTCTCCAGGACTGGATCCGTTTCACTTGCGCCTGTTCCCGGCTCACCTATGCTCGACCGATGTCCAAGCACGAAAAAGCCAAGCTCGACCTCGCCACGCTGCGTGCCATCCCGCCCGGCATCTGGGCGCTCGGCTTCGTCGCCCTGCTGATGGACATCTCCTCGGAGATGATCCATGCGCTCCTGCCCATCTATCTTGTGACGGTCATGGGCGCCTCCACCCTCACCGTGGGCATCATCGAGGGCATCGCGGAAGCAACCGCGTCAATCGTCAAGATCTTCTCCGGGGCCATCAGCGACAAGCTCGGCAAGCGGAAGCTGCTCGCCGTTATCGGCTATGGGTTGGCAGCATTCACGAAGCCAGTGTTCCCCCTGGCGTCCTCGATAGGTTGGGTGATTGCTGCACGGTTCATCGACCGCATCGGCAAGGGAATCCGAGGCGCGCCGCGCGATGCGCTGATGGCCGACATCGCGCCTGAGCACCTGCGTGGCGCGAGCTTCGGATTGCGGCAATCGCTCGACACGATCGGTGCGTTCGCAGGGCCGCTCCTCGCGATTCTACTCATGTGGCTCTATGCCAACGACATCAAAACGGTGTTCTGGTTCGCGGTCATTCCGGCCTTCCTGGCCATGGCCTTCATGATCTTCGGGGTACAGGAGCCGGATCGACCGCCGGGGCTGCGGCAAGTCAAGTCGCCACTCAGCCGGGAGGAGCTCAAACGCCTCGGCAATGGATACTGGTCTGTCGTCGCCGTCGCCACCGTGTTCACCTTGGCACGGTTTAGCGAGGCCTTCCTGCTGCTCAAGGCACAGTCGGTCGGTCTGCCCATCATGCTCGTACCGGCCGTGATGGTCGTCATGAACCTCGTCTACGCTCTCGCCGCCTATCCCGCAGGCGTGCTGTCCGACAACCGCGGTCGCGGGACGATCCTCGTTGTCGGTCTCTCTTTCCTGATCATTGCCGACCTCGTGTTGGCATTCTCGTCAGGAGTGGCCGGCGTGATGATCGGTGTCGCGCTGTGGGGCCTGCACATGGGCTTCACGCAAGGTCTGCTGACGACGCTCATCGCCGATACCGCACCCGCCGAGCTGCGTGGCACCGCCTTCGGCATGTACAATCTCCTAACTGGGCTGGCGTTGCTCGCAGCAAGCATCATCGCGGGTGCACTGTGGGACTGGATCGGCCCGCAAGCGACGTTCCTCACCGGTGCTGCGATCACGGCCGTTTCTCTCGTCGGCTTCGTCTTGCTCGGCGGACGCGCTTCTGCAGAACGGGAGACTCCACATTGATAAAACCTCGGGGCAACAGCTTGCTCACCACAAGCACTGTCATGGAAATTTACATATATATTTCAATTACATAGGTGTTCGCAGTTTCATCCTGTCCGGTGCGCCAATTGCGAACAAAACTGCGAACCCCGGGTACCGGGCCGCCGTTGGCGAGCACCGCCTGCTCCAAAACGTCTTTCCGGCCGAGAATGCGGACTTGGTGGTCGTCGACTTCGATGCGGTCGACGATGGAACCGATATAGGCTTTGCGGAACGGGATTTCGCCCGACGTCAGTTTTTCACGCATGAGTTGGCCAAAGCGGTCGACCGCGTCGGGCGTGATGTCGACGGCGGGGCGGGTGCCTGAGGTTGCCCTTTGCATGGCGGTGTGGGCGCGGTCGCGGTCTGCTTTCAGGGCGATCAGACGATCCTTCAGGATGTCGTCCTGCTCAGTGACGCCGTCCTCGATCAGTTTGTAGAGGCGGCGCAACCGCTCATCGGTGTCGTGGACTTCGCCTGCCAGAATGGCGATGCGGTCGTCGACGTTGGCGGCCTTGGCAGCGCGGCGGCCTGCCAGTGACGACAGCATGATACCGAGGCGCTCGGGATTGAGTAGCCGGTCGATGAGATGCTCCGTCACCAGGTCGTCCAGCTTGTCCATCGGGACCAAGCGCCTCCTGGCAGGCTGTCTTTCCCGACCGGAAGTTGGCCGAGCACGTGTAGTAGCGATGCACCTTGCCGGTTTTCGAGGTGCCGGTGCGAAGCGTCATGCCGCCGTCGCAGGCGGCGCAGACGGCGAGGCCCGCCAGCAGGATCGGTCCGGACACGGTTCGTGGTGGTGTGACTTTTGGACTGCGCGCTTTCAGCAGGCTTTGGACCCGGGCGAACACCGCCGGATCGATGATCGCCGGCACATCGGCGAAGACCTGCTCGGACGCGGACTTGCGGCGGCCGGTGCGGGCTTGGGATTTATTGGACCGCATCCGACCGCCATAGACAGGATGGGACAGCAAGGCGTGGACTTGGCCGATGCTCGCGGTTGACACTCGAAGAGGACGAGGCCAGGGGCGTATCCGAAGGACGTCTCGGGATATCGCCGCCAGTTCCTCGGCCAGTTCAAACGGCCCGACCGCCGCGATCATCTTGTGCGCGGATAATGCAGAGGCAGGCCGGCGCAAGGCGCCACCAGGCGCTCCACCTGACCTTTGCCGACTTCGGTCACCATCAGCCACTTGCCGTCGAGCGAGAAGGCGCAATTGGTGGGTTCGGCTCCGTCCAGCATCAGACGCTGGGCGACGGCGCCGCTGCGGTCCAGCACGGTGACGTTGCGCTGGTTGTAGACCGTGCAATAGAGCCGGCCATCGACGCCGAACTTCATGCCGTCGGGTCCTTTGAACACGGGCCGGTCGTCCGGTTGCAGAACATTGCCGAACAACACACGTTCTGGGGCTGCAGCGCCGAATACGTCGTAGCTGTAGACCTCGCCCGTGAACGAGGCGTTGGCATAGAGCCGGTTGTCCGGGCCAAAGGCGATGCCATTGGTGAATCTGATCTTGCGGTCGATGGTCCGAACCACCTTCATCGCGATCGGGTCGATGTCGTAGACCCGGCCATCCCAATCGAGGTCCATGAAGTTGTCGACGAAGTTCTGGCCGTCGATGAAGTCGCGCGCGGCCATGCCGGAATCGGTCATGTAAAGGTGGCCGTCCGGCCCGAAGCAGAGATCATTTGGAAACATGAAGCGCTCGACGCCATCGCCTTCCAGCCGTTTCAGCTCGTTGCCGTCGGGGTCGATGCAGATCAGGGCCTGCAGCCCGGCCTCGGCGATCCAGATCAGGCCATCGCCGTCGATGGCGAGGCCGTTCGGCCGGCCCGAGGTCTTGCGGATGACGCGCTTCTGGCCAGTGGGGTCGAGCTTGCTGACACACAGTCGCGAAGCTGACATTTCCGTCACGTACATCGAGCCGTCGGGCAGACATATCGGGCCCTCTGGCGCCCCGACATCTGTGGCGAAATGGTTCGTACTCATTGTTTCCTCCCCGTAGGTTGCGGTTCATCGTGTCGCCGAGCGGACTGCGCGTCACAGCCACCCTTTGATGGCGGCCACGATGGCGTCGGTCGATAGGCCGTAGCGCTCGTGCAAGGTCGGCAGGGCGCCGGCATCCAGAAACTGGTCGGGCAGGCCGATCTGGCGGAAATCAGCGGACGTGCGGTTGCGCATCAACACGGTCGCGACGGCCTCGCCGAGCCCGCCAATCACCGAGTGGTTTTCGGCAACCACGATCAGGCGCCGGCCCTTGCCGGCCTCGGCCAGAATGGTGGCGGCATCGAGCGGCTTGATGGTCGAGACATGCAGCACCGCGACAAAGACGCCGTCGCGGGCGAGCCGTTCGGCAGCGTCCAGCGTTCGCATGGTCATGAAGCCGCTGGAGATGACGAGCACGTCGCTGCCGTCGATCAAACGCTGCGCCTTTCCGAGTTCAAATTTGTAGCCGAAACGGTCGAGCACCAACGGAACTTTACCGCGCAGCAGCCGCATATAGACCGGTCCTTTGACCGCCGCGATTGCGGGCACCGCCTGTTCGATCTCGAGCGCGTCGCACGGATCGACAACCGTGAGGCCTGGCATGGCGCGCATGATGGCGAGGTCTTCGGTCGCCTGGTGGCTCGGTCCATAGCCGGTGGTGAGGCCGGGCAAAGCGCAGGCGATCTTGACGTTGAGCCCTTCCTCGGCAATGGCCATGCAAATGAAGTCATAGGCCCGCCGCGAGGCGAACACCGCATACGTGGTCACGAACGGCACGAAGCCCTCGCGCGCCATCCCGGCGGCGGCGCCCATCAGCAACTGTTCGGCCATGCCCATCTGATAGAACCGGTCTGGAAAGGCTTCGGCGAACACATGCAGGTCGGTGTATCTGGCCAGGTCGGCGGTCATTCCGACGATCTCGGGCCGCGTGCGGGCCAGCTCGATCAGGGCCTGTCCGAAGGGTGCGGTCCGGGTCGGTTGATCGGCGCCGGCGATGGACGCGATCATGGCCGAAGTCTTCAACCCGGCGCCGGCCTGGGACTTCGCGGGACGGCGATGTTTGTCGCGGCTCATTCTGGCCTCCCGGCATCGAGCACCTGCAAGGCCTGGATCCATTCGTCGGGTTCGACACGCAGAAAATGGCTGCGCTCGCGCGCTTCCAGGAAGGGCACGCCTTTGGCCATCCGGGTATCGCAAATGACGATGCGCGGGCGCGGCTGGCTATCGGCGCGAGCCTGGTCGAAGGCCGACGTCACGGCAGCGATATCGTTGCCGTCGACGCGCTGGACAAACCATCCGAAGGCTTCGAATTTCGGTCCAAGGGGCTCGACGTTCAGGATGTTCCTGGACGGACCATCCGCCTGCATATTGTTGACGTCGACGATGCCGATCAGATTGTCGAGCTGGTGACTGCTGGCGGACATCGCGGCCTCCCAGACGGCGCCCTCGTTGAGTTCGCCATCGGAAAACAGCGTGTAGACAAAGCTCTTGGATCGCTTGCGTTTCAGTCCGAGACACATGCCCACGGCGATGGCGAGCCCTTGTCCGAGCGACCCGCCCGTGATCTCCATGCCAGGCGTGTAGGCGGCCATGCCGGACATCGGCAGACGGCTGTCGTCCGAGCCATAGGTTTCGATCTCGTCCTCGGGCAGGACGCCAGCCTCGATCAGCGCGGCATAGAGAGCGATGGCGTAGTGGCCAACCGACAGCAGGAAGCGGTCGCGGCCGTCCCAGTCCGGATCGTCACGGCGGTAGTCGAGCGCATGAAAATAGGCGACCGCGAGCACATCAGCAATACCGAGCGCCTGAGCGATGTAGCCCTGGCCCTGCACCTCGCCCATGCGCAGCGCATGGCGGCGGATGTTGTGGGCGCGGCGCGCCAGGCCGACATTGTCCTTCCGGCCAGTTACGGACGCTAACTGTTCCGTGTTCATCACCACCACCTAGAGTACCTTGTCCGTTGTCGGATCGATCAGCACGGCGCGACTGAGATCGACCGCAAGATCGATGCTCTCACCAAGATGGTCAACGTCATGCGCCTGCAGTTCGGCAACGACGGCGGCGCCGCCAATGCGGGTCGTGACATAGGTGCGCGTGCCGGTCGGCTGGATCATCTCGACCACGGCTTTTACGCGCGCGGAGCCGGCCCGTAGGATTCCATCCCCCGCCCGGCTGAAATGCTCGGGACGGAGGCCGAGGATCACGTCGCGTTCGCCCGCTTGGTCGGGCAGACGCGCTTTGTCGAGTGGCAGGCGCGCACCGTCGGCAAGAATGACAGTCGGGACACCGCCAATGCCCACCAGCCGCGCCGGCAACAGATTGATCGTGGGCGAGCCGAGAAAACAGGCGACAAACCGCGTCGCCGGGCGCTCGAACAGGTCCAGCGGCCGCCCTTGCTGCTCCACTCTGCCGTCGCGCAGCAGCACGACCCGGTCGGCAAGGGTCATGGCTTCCACCTGATCGTGCGTCACGTAGATCATCGTGGTGCCGATGCTCTGATGCAACCGCTTGATCTCGCCCCGCATCTCATCGCGAAGCTTGGCGTCGAGGTTGGAGAGCGGCTCGTCGAACAGGAACAGTTGCGCCTGCCGCACGGTGGCGCGGCCGATGGCGACGCGCTGACGCTGCCCGCCCGAAAGCTGGCGCGGATAGCGATCGAGCAGCGTCTCGATGTCCAGCATGGCTGCAGCCTCACGGACCCGCTTGTCGAGTTCGAGCGGCGGCGTCCGCCGGCTGCGCAGCCCGAAAGCGATGTTCTCATAGACGGTCAAATACGGATAGAGCGCGTAGTTCTGGAACACCATGGCGATGTTGCGATCGCGCGGACGCATGTCGTTGACGACCGTGCCGCCGATCGCAACTGTGCCAGCATCGGGTGTCTCCAGACCCGCGATCACGCGCAGCAAGGTGCTCTTGCCGCAGCCCGACGGCCCAACCAGAACGGTGAATTCGCCATTCGCGATTTCGAGATCGATGCCGCGCACCGCAGGCACGGTGCCGTATCGCTTCTCCAAACCCGTGATCTTGACGTGCGCCACGCTCGTTGTCCTAGCCTTTGACTGCGCCGAGCGAGATGCCGCGCACCAGAAAGCGCTGCATCAGCGTCACCGCGATAAAAATCGGCAGTGTGCCGAGCACCGACATGGCCGCGATCTTGGCCCAGAAGTTGGATTGCCCACCGAAGTAATGCGTCAGTTGCACTGGAAAGGTGATGACCTCGGTACGGGTCAAGACCAGCGCGAACAGAAAGTCGTTCCAGGCGAACACGAAGCAGAACACCGCCGTCGCAGCCAGTCCCGCGCGCACCATCGGAAACACCACCCGCCAGAGCACCTCCCAATGCCCACAACCATCGACATAGGCGCTTTCCTCCAGCTCGATCGGAATGTCGGCGATATAGCCGCGCATCATCCAGATCACGTAGGGCAAGTTGAAGGCCGTATAGAGCAGGATAAGGCCGAAGTAGGTATCGACCCAGCCGAGTTTCACATAGGCCAGAAAAATCGGGAAGACGACGGCGATCGGCGGGATCATCCGTTGTGAAATAATCCACATGGCGAGATTGTCGCCACCCGTCCGGTAGCGAGCCAGGCTGTAGGCGCACAGGGTGCCAAGCCCCATCGCAATGATCGAGCTGATCGAGGCGACCACCAGGCTGTTCCATATAGCAATGACGTCGCCATCCTTGAACAACACCGCGTAATTGCTGAATTGGAGCTGCTCAGGGATCCAGACCGGCGGCGAGTGGAAGATCTCGTCAGGAGTCTTGAACGAGATCATGAACAGCCAATAGACCGGGAACAGGAACACGAACGTGAGCAGGAGCGCTGCGGCGTACCGCGCCAGCAGTTTTCGGTCGGCGGTCATCGCGTGATCTCCATGCGGCTCAGGGCCACGGTCACGATCACGGAGAGAATGGCGATGATGAGAAACGCGATCGCCGCCGTATAGCTGGTTTCGAACTGGGAAAAACCCTGCACATAGGTGTAGAGAGCGATCGTCTCGGTTGTCGAACCGGGACCACCTTCGGTCAGCGCCCAGATGATATCGAAGATGCGTACGAGGTCGAGGCCACGGATAAGGACCGCAACGGCGACCGTCGGCCTGATGGCCGGAATGACGATCATGCTGAGCTTTCGCCAGTAGGACGCGCCGTCCAGCTCAGCGGCCTCGAGCTGCGAGGGATCAACATGCGACAGCGCCGCCAGCAGCAGCAAGAACATGAACGGTGTCCATTGCCAGACCTCGCAAACGATGATTGCCGGGTAAACGAAAAGCGGATTGACGGTCCACAGGATGTGCACGGGTTGGCCGGCAAAGACGCTGAGGATCTCACCGATCGGTCCGAACCTCACATCGAACATCAGTCGCCAGGTGGCGCCGGCGACGATCGGCGAGATCACCGTCGGCAGCACCAGCAGCGCCACGAAGAAGGCCCGGCCAGGCATGCGGTCGAGAAACAGCTCGGCCATCAGAAATCCGAATACCAGCTCCAGCGGCAGCGCCACAGCGGTGATGATGGCGGTGTGCCACAGTGATTGCCAGAGACGGGCATCCTGAAACAGGCGTTGAAAGTTCGCCAGCCCGGCAAAGGACGTGTCGGTCTCTGTCATCGTGATGCTCTGGAAGCTCACGACGAGCGAGTAGAGCAAAGGAAAGACGCCGACCAAAAGCAGCACTAGGATCGCCGGGGCAACGATCAGATACTTGAACTGGCCATCGAGGACGTTGCGCAGCATGCGACGCGCCGCGAGACTCTTCGGGCCAGGCGCTGGTTTCTGCGGCGCGACAGCATCGGCTTGCATCGAATCTCATCCAGCCCGGAAAAAAGGAAGGGACACCTTGGGCGTCCCTTCCGCTCCTGTTCGGTCTCGTTCAATTGGGATAAGCACCCGGCTTGGCAGCCCAGACTGCGTACACGGCCTTCTGCTTGTCCACGCCGACGCGCTTGGTAATGTCGTCCCATGTTCCGGCTAGATTATCGAGAACCGCCTGCGGGTCCTCGCCGGACCAAAGGCTGCTGATCGCCTTCGACATCGCTTCGTCATACTTGTCCTGCTGCAGCAGCGAGAGGTCGAGCAGCCCCTTCTCACCAGACGCCTTCACGATATCCAGATAGGCCGGCGCGTCAGGCCACAACTTGCGATAGGCCTCGCTGGCATAGTGCGACGTGCGGAAGGGGTCGCGCAGTGTGTAGGGGAGTTGCACGCGCTCAAGGCTGGTCTTTTTGCTGTTCAGCCACTGGATGAACAGATAGGCGGCCTCTTTGTTCTTGCTGGTCGAGGACACCGACAGGCAGAAGCCGACACCGAGTTCCGGTCGTCCGAGCGGATTGAGCGCGTAGCCGACCTTGCCGCCGACCTGGGACTTGGGCACCCAGTTCAGCGCCTGTTCGTTTGCGCCATAACCTGCTGCCCAGCGGCCATAGGGCGGCCAGGAGATGGTCATGGCCGTGGTGCCTTGCAGGAAGTTGGCGAGGTTATCGACAAAGTTCCACTGCTCAACGCCCGGCGGCATGAACTTGTTTTCCGCCAGCATCTGCTTGAGCACCTTCAGCCCCACCGGCCCGTTGATGGTGGCCTTCATGGTGCCTGGATCGAAGAACTTGCCGCCTTCCGTACGGTAGCGTTCCTGCAGCATGTACTGCGGATAGGGTGCCGCGCGGAAGAAGCCGGCGCCATAAGTTTTAGGCGCCATCCGGTTGGTGATGAACTGCCCGATCTCGTCAAACTGCTTCCAGTCCTTGGGCGCAGCGAGCTCGTAGCCGAACTTGGCCTTGAAGTCCTCTTTGTTCTTGGGATCTTCAAAGATATCTTTGCGGTAGTAGAGCAGCATGACGTCGCCATCGTCGGGGAAACCAAAGATCTTGCCGTCATAGCTCATCTGGTTGTCGCGATAGGCGGGCGCAATATCCTGCAGTTCGTCGCGATACTTGTATTTATCGACCATGGGATCGAGCGGCTCCAGAGCGCCGGCGCGGGCCAGGTCTGGCATCCATGAGGGAATGACGTTGAGCGCGTCGTAGGCACCGGCGCCGGACTTATAGTCTTGCAGGATCTTGGTGAACATCTGGTCCGTCGGCACCTCGACGACTTTGACCTTTATGCCCGTCAACTTCTCCCACTTCGGCCCCGAATAGTTCAAGGGATCGAGCGACTGCAGGCCGGCTTCCCAGACGATGCTGATGGTGGTTCCGGCGTATTTCTTGGCGGCCTCGACCGCGATGTCCGCGGCATCGGGATCGGCCGCCCTGGCTTGCCCCGCCAGCATTGCGGCGAGTGCGCCGGCAATCAGTAGTGCAGCTCGTTTCATCTTATGTCCTCCCTTGGTATCGTGACTGGTCCGATGTCCGAAGGTCGCCACGGTCACGATCGTGGCAAGTTCCTCCGCAGTCATATCTGCTAATGAATGAGCATTCCTCCGTTCACGTCGATGACGGCGCCTGTGATGTACGCGGAGAGATCGGAAGCCAGGAATAGGAAAACATTGGCGACATCGCTGGCCGCGCCCAAGCGTTGCAACGGAATGGCCTTGATGATTTCCGCACTCATGGCCTCGGTGAGTTTGTCGCCGGTGATGTCGGTGGTGATCAAGCCCGGAGCGACGCAGTTGACCCTTACGCCATTGGGGCCGAGTTCGCGCGCCATGGCCTTGGCCAGCCCCAAGACTCCAGCTTTGGCCGCCGAATAGTGTGGTCCGCCAAAGATGCCGCCGCCGCGCTGGGCCGATACCGAGGACATACAGGCGATTGATCCACGGCGGCGCTCGAGCATATGCGGGACCACCGCCTGGCTCAGATTTAGGACACCGCGAAGATTGACATCGAGGACGGCGTCCCAGCCGATCTTATCGATCTCCATCAGCTTCACCGGCTGCGTGATCCCGGCATTGTTGATGAGAATGTCGATTTGGCCAAACGCGGCCAGCACCTGCTGTATGGTCTGGCGGCACGCTTGGGCGTCCGTGACATCGCATGCCGCGCCGAAATGGTTGCTGCCGAGCGATGCGGCGGCCGCGCGCGAAGCCGTCTCATCGAGGTCGAGAATGGCCACTCTGGCGCCTTGGGCTGCGAAGGCGCGCGCCGTCGCAAGGCCTATGCCGCGGACCCCCGCAGCTCCCGAAATGACGGCCACTTTGCCATCGAGCAGCACGCGCTCACTCCCATCACAGCATGTTACCAGTTTCTCAAACCTTTCCGCGTTGGAGCGTCGGCACGCAAACGCGAAGTTTACAAGTATAGATGAATCTGTTTCACTTATCCGATGCGGGCATCGCTGACATCGCTGCGCGCTTTCGAGGCGGCCGGACGCACAGGCTCGTTTCGCGAGGCCGCATTGGAACTCAACCTGACGCCGAGCGCCGTAAGTCACGCCATCCGCAAGCTGGAACAGTCTCTCGGAGCCGTGCTGTTCGAGCGTGACGGCCGCGCCGTGCATCTCAGTGCGGACGGCGAGGCGCTCATGCGGCACGTCGGGCGCGCCTTCGAGGATATTCGGCGCGGCATGGAGGTCGTTTCGACGCGCGGTCCCAGATTGCTACGCGTGCATTCGGCGCCGAGCTTCGCTGCCCAGTGGCTCGCGCCGCGCCTGGCGTCGTTTCTCTTGCAGCACCCCGGCTACGAAGTCCGGCTGGCGGCGAATACAGACTATACGCGCTTTGCGACGGACGAATTCGATGTCGACGTGGTCTACGGTCCGCTGCGGCAGGATGGTCTCGTCGTGGTGCCGCTCGGCGAGGAAACAGTCACTCCGCTGTGTACGCCAGCTTTGGCTCGGCGCATCCGCAAACCCGAGCACCTGCTGGATCACGTGCTCATCGATAGCGACAACAAGCAAGTTCGCTGGTCCGAGTGGTTTGCAGCCAACGCGCTCACCGCCCCGCGCCCACAGGGGATGCGGTTCGACCGCAGTTTCCTGGCCATCTCGGCGGCGGCGAATGGTCTCGGAGTTGCGTTGGAGTCAACCCGTCTGGCTGAGAGCGAGCTCAAGAGCGGGCGCCTGGTCGCCCCCCTCGCCAGGCGCTCGGTCGATGTCCGCTATGTTGGACATCATCTGGTCTATCCACGTTCGACGCGGCAGCGCCAGACCGTCAAGGTTTTCGTCACTTGGATGGCGCGCGAGCTGGGTCTCGATCTCGAGACGCGCAACAGCGGTGATGACGAGTGAGGCTTCGCGCAAGGGGCTGGCAATGGGGTCAGACCCTATTCTCTCCGCGAGCGCGGAGCTAAACCAGCATCCGCACCGGGCTTTCCATATACGCCTTGAACGCGTTCAGCAGCGCGGCGCCAATGGCCCCGTCAACCACGCGGTGGTCGCAAGACAACGTACACGTCATCATGGTCGCGACCTCCTGCTTGCGGTTGACCACGATGCTGCGGTCTTCGGCAGCGCCCACGGCCAGAATGGTCGCCTGCGGAGGATTGATCACGGCGTCGAACTGGCGGATGCCGAACATGCCGAGATTGGAGATCGACGTCGTGCCGCCCTGGTACTCGCGCGGCGCCAGTTTTTTCGCGCGCGCGCGGGCTGCAAGGTCCTTCATTTCGTTCGAGAGTTCCGAGAGCGACTTCAAATCCGCATGGCGCAGGATCGGGGTCAGCAACCCGCCCTCGACGGCGACCGCCACGCCGACATCGACGCGTTTGTGCCGCATCATGCCTTGCGAGGTCCACGTCGCGTTGGCCAGCGGCACATCGCGCAGCGCGACGGCCAGAGCCTTGATGACAAAATCGTTCACGGACAGTTTGTAAGCGCCCCGTCCCTCTTTTGGTGCGCGAGCGTTCAGCTCTTGGCGGGCGGCGAGCAGGTTTTCCAAATTGCAGTCGATGGTGAGATAGAAATGCGGGACGGTGGCTTTGCTTTCGACCAAGCGCTTGGCGATGGTTTTGCGCATGCTGTCATGCGGGGCCATATCGTAGCTGTCCGGCTCATAAAGCGCGAACACGCGGTCGTCGGCCATGGCCACGGCCGCAGCCGGTATCGCGAGCGACGTCGCCGCAGCCGGTGGTTTGGGGGCTGGCTGAGCCGTCTCCAGATCGGCGCGGTTGATGCGGCCGTTCGGTCCCGAGCCGGTCAACGAGGCAAGCTCGATGCCGCGCTCGCGCGCCAGACGCCGGGCGAGAGGCGTTGCGCGCAGGCCGTTGGCCACGCCGTTCGTTCGTGGGCTGATGTGTGTTTCGTCCGCAGACGTCTTTACAGGCGCAGGCGCACTGGCCGCACCCGCAGGCTTGGCGATCGCCGCGCCCTCGACCTTTTCACCGGCCGCGTAAATCCAGCCCAGCACCTGCCCGACCGGAATGTCCTCGCCGATGGCGCCGTTGACCACGCGCAAGGTGCCCGACGCCGACGCCTCGATCTCCATCGCGGCCTTGCTGGTTTCCAGGTCGAACAGCAGGGCGCCCTTCTCGATGGCGTCGCCGTCCTTGAAATACCATTTGGAGATTTTGCCGCTCGCCATGTCCATATCGACGCGCGGGAGAATGATTTCGGTCGGCATGGTTCTATCGGTCCTATTGCCAGTGATTTTTCACCGGCGGTCATTGGTAGGGGCGCCCCGTGGGTCGCCCTCTCAGTGCGTGCCGTGCATCACGAGGGCGACCCGCGGGTCGCCCCTACGCCACCGACAGCTGCACCAAACTCACACCCGTCCCCGCGCGGACTTGCGAACCGCCGCGACGATATCGTCGACTTGCGGCACGGCCGCCTTTTCCAGCTGCGGATTGTACGGGAGCGGACAATCGGCGCCGCCCAGGCGCACGATGGGCGCATCGAGGTAATCGAACGCTTCGCTCTCGGCGATCAGCGCGCTGACTTCGGCGCCGATGCCCAATGTTTTCACGCCTTCGTAGACGCACACGAGCCGCGTGGTGCGCTTGACGCTCTCGATCAACGTCGCCGTGTCCAAAGGACGTATCGAGCGCAAGTCAATGACTTCGGCCTCGATCCCCTCGGCGGCCAGCGTCGCCGCCGCCTCCAGCGCACGGTGCACCATAATGGAACTGGCCACCACCGTCACATGTTTTCCCGGTCGTTTGATCTCGGCACGGCCTATCGGCACAGTATAATAGCCCTCGGGCACGTCGCCCTTCATCTTATAGAGCAACTTGTGCTCGAAGATCAGCACGGGATCGGGGTCTTCAATGGCAGCGAGCAAGAGCCCCTTGGCGTCGTAGGGCGTCGACGGTTGCAGCACTTTCAAGCCTGGCACATGGCCGAACCAGGCTTCCAGACTCTGGCTGTGCTGCGCCGCCGCGCCCGTCCCGGAACCAGCGGGCATACGGAACACCAGCGGCACCGACACTTCGCCGCCGAGCATATAGCGCATTTTCGCCGCCTGGTTGACGATTTGCTCCATGGCCAGCGCGGCGAAATCAGAAAACTGGAATTCAAAAATGGGACGCATACCCGTCATCGCAGCGCCGACCGCGACGCCCGCCCCGCCGAGCTCGGAGATCGGCGTGTCCATGACGCGGTCCTCGCCGAAACGCTGCACCAGATCGCCGGTGACCTGGAACGCGCCGCCGTACACGCCGATGTCCTCGCCCATCAGGAAGACCCTAGGGTCCCGTTCCATGGCGATGGCCATGGCTTCCTGGATGGCCTGGGCGTAAGTGAGTTCGCGCGCGGGTGCACCCGTGGCGGCAGCCGTTACGGCGGCCACGTCAGATTTGGTTCGTGTAGACATAGCGGGTCACATCTGAGATTGGCGGAGCCGGGCTGGCTTGGGCGAAGGCGATGGCTTCAGTGATTTCGCGCTCGACATCGGCGCGGATCGCATCGAGTTGCGGCGTGGTCTGAATGCCGAGCGCGGTCAGTTCGGCCTCAAAGCGCGCGATCGGGTCCTTGCCTTGCCACTCTTCGATCTCGTCCTTGGTGCGGTAGCGGTTGCGGTCGCTCTTGGAATGGCCGCGAATGCGATAGGTTTTGCTCTCGATCAGCGTCGGCCCCTCGCCACGCCGGGCGCGTTCGACGGCGAGGAACGAGGCTTCGGCCACGGCGGCAAAGTCATTGCCGTCGACGATCACGCCGGGCATGGCGTAGGCGGCGGCGCGGTCCGCGATGTTGGCGACCGCCGTCGAGCGCTGCGTCGAGGTCGACATGCCGTAGCCGTTGTTTTCGCAGACGAAGAGGACTGGCAGCTTCCAAACCGCCGCCATGTTCAGCGACTCGTGGAACGCGCCTTCATTGTTGGCGCCGTCGCCGAAGAACGAGACCACCACCTGATCGGTCTTGCGCTTTTTGGCCGAAAGAGCCGCACCCACCGCGATCGGGATGCCGCCCGCGACAATGCCGTTGGCGCCAAGGTTGCCCTTTGCCACATCCGCGATGTGCATTGAGCCGCCACGGCCCTTGCAGTAGCCGTCTTCCTTGCCGAAGAATTCCGCGAACATGCGTTTGACCTCCGCGCCCTTGCCGATGCAGTGGCCGTGGCCGCGATGGGTGGACGTGATGTAGTCGGCGTCGGTGAGCGGCGTACAGATGCCGATGGCGCTGGCTTCCTGGCCGATCGAGAGATGCATGGTGCCGTGGATGAGGCCGCGCACATAGCACTCCTCGGCGCTCTCCTCGAAGCGGCGGACAAGGAGCATTTTGCGGAAGGCGTCGGCGAGTTGCTCCGTGCTGAGACGGTTATAGGCCGGCGGGCGGTTGGTGGGGGTGACGTCTGTTTTCAAGAGTGCGGACACGTGATCGCTCGCTGTTAACATCTCTAAATCTACCCTCAAAACCAAGCGGTTTCGTCATCCCGGCGCAGGTCGTGCCCCTTGCTCCTCCTCTCCCCCGTTTTCCGGGGGAGAGGAGACCGCGTCTCGCAGCCGCCTCTTTGCGGCAAGAGCTACGCGGTCAGTGAGGGGCAGCGACATACTCCGTCACTCTCACCACCGGTACGGAGCAAGCGGCTGCCCCTCATCCGGCCGTCATCCTCGGCTGCACCTCGGCGGCCACCTTCTCCCCCTAAGTAGGGGGAGAAGAAAAACACGACCGCACATGCAACGACTACGCCGCCGTCACAAATTGTGCGTCGGACTGATCCAGCCGCTGGCGGATCTGTGTTACCAGCATTGACGCATCCGGCGTGCACGCATCATAGGTCAGCCGCTGCCCGGCCTTGATGGGGCGGATGACCTTGGCCTTCTCAAGGATGCCGATGGGTATCGCCTTCTGGTCGCGCGCTTCGCGCCAGATCATGGCGTGGCCGCGATAGTCGGTTTCGCCGATCCGTCCGAGCGTTTCGCCCGGCGCCAAATCTCTTTTAGCGACAGCCACGCACTCGGCCACCGGATGATCGAGCGGCTGCATATCCGCCGTGCCCTGAAGGACGGCGCGCACTGCCGAGAGCGGGGTCTCCAGACTTGTGAGGTGGTACGGACGATTGAGCGAGAAGCACGGGCCGGGGCCGACTTTGAGATCGATCATGCGTTCGAGCACGCGCGGATGGCGCGGCTTCACGATGCAGAACACGCCGGGCGCCACGCCCTTGCCGATGGAATAATCGACCACGCCTGCGCGCGAAAGAATGCCGCCGTCAGCCTTGGTGCAGAGAACTTGCGCCAGCTCTTCTCGCGTGGCGTTGGGGCCGTGCATGCCGGGAACGTCCGGGACAAGGCCCGTGGCGTTGGCGATGGCGACCATCTCGACCATGGTCTTGGTGCCGTCGACGAATTCCACCAGCATGCGCGCATTCATGTTGCGCTCGCGCGCCTCAACCTCGTAGTCGGCGGGAACGGCGTCGAACTTCAGCGGATTGTTCTTGCCTTTTCCAGCTGCGACAACGTCAAAGCCCATGGACTGCGCAAAGCTAATCAGTTCCAGCGTACACGCTGGTTCGTCGCCCGCAGCCCCGGTGTAGACGACGCCGGCCTTGGCCGCCTCGGCCTTCAGGAAACGCCCGACCGTGATGTCGGCCTCGACATTCAGCATCACCACGTGTTTGCGGTGCTTCATCGCTTCCAAAGCGATCAGAGTACCGATGTTCGGATTGCCGGTGGCGTCGATCACAACATCAATACGGCCGGCCGCACACAACGCGTGAAAATCCTCGGTGATGGCGATCTTGCCGGCCTCGATGGCGCGGTCAATGTCGGCAGGGGAGGACGCGGTGACGATGCGCCCGCGCTCGTGCCCGGCCATCAGCGCGGCGTCCACGGCCGCCTGCCCTCGCACCTCGGAGATGGCTCCGATGCGCACGCCAGGCATCAGCGTCACTTGGACGATGATGTCGGTGCCCATCTGGCCAGCGCCGGCAAGGCCGATGGTGACGGGACCCTTCGCTTCCGCGCGCCGCGCCAAAGCAGCGGCGAATCCAATGTGTTCGATGGGATGCATGGCGTTCCTATGACACTTGCTGGAGACCGTATCTGCGCAGCAACGGATAGTGTACTTTTGACTTTGCGTCAAACACTTTGTTCAATCGACGTGATTTGAATTGCGCTGGGTGGTCGTGGATCAGCGGTAGATTTTGTAGCTCGTCGACTTCGTCGGAGTGCGAGTCATGAAATCCAATGTGTGCTCGAAATCCACAACTCCGGCCTGCGACCCCAACCCGGTCGCATTCAGCGCCGAGGTCGCTTGCGCAAAGCGCACGGCCGGCTCCGGATCCATGCCTTTGCAGAGCGCCACGGCGAACCCTGCATCGAAGGCGTCACCGCAGCCACAGGTGCAGACAACATTGATTTCGAACGCTGGCACGAGGAAGCGCGTTCCGTCGCTGTGATGATAGTAAGCCCCGTCAGGCCCAAGCGTGAAAACGCAGCATTTCGCGCCGCGTTCGAGGAAGAACGCCGCGGTGCCTTCGAGATCGTCGCGTCCGGTCAACGCGTGGGCCTCCTCAATCGACGGCATGAAATAATCGGTGTACGGGAGCACTCTGGCGATCGCCGGCAGGTCGTTCGGCGACCCCGCGAAGATATCGACCGTGACCTTGGCGCCGCCAAGCTGGGCGCGCCGCGCGAGTTCCGTATTGCGTCCCTGATCCATCGCGGTCATGAGGCCGATGCCGCCGAGGTGAACCACCCGGGCGTCGATGACATGCGGCATCAGATCGTCGTCGATATAGAAATCGCCGGTGGCGCCCTTCATATGGAGTGCGGGACGCGATCCATCCGGCCGCGTGCAGACGATGGACGACGAGGTTCGCGAGCCCGGGATCTGCTTGAGCGCCGACGTGTCGACCCCGAAATGATGCAGCCGCTGCAAAACCCAGTCGCCCATCATGTCGACGCCGAGGCCGCCGACCGCTGCGCAGGACAAGCCCATCTTTGCGGCCGCGATGGCCGCCGTGCCGGCAGCGCCGGACACCGCGAGCGTAAAGTCATCGATGAAGAACGTGCCGCCGCCCTTCGGGATATCGGTGACTGGCCATCCCAGACAATCGAAGGTGATGAAACCAATCGAGGAGTAATCGAATTTCATAGTTGCCGCTCCATAGGTGTCAGGTCACGTGCTTGCGCATAGCTATCTCGTTCAGGGCTTGGACGCCGGTCAAAACTGGCGATGCGATGCCCGGTGTGTGCCAGGTCCGTAACATGAGAGAGTTCGTCTGCAACACGGCGTGCATCCCAACCCAACGCCTGCGCACCGATCATTGCGACCTCGCGAGCGACGTGCGGGGTCAATCGCCCCGAGAGCGCTATGTCGGTTCGGCGGAACAGCACGTCAGCCAATCGTCCGGTGAGCTCGTTCTGGAAGATGAAGGTGATTTCCGCGTGCGTATAGCCGGCGATGCTGAACAGGGGCAAATCCCCGTCTTGTGCGCAGCGCCGTGCAATCAGTGTTGCGCGCGATCCATAGCGATCTAGCAGCGTCGCACAACGGTTCCGCTCGATCCCCAGTGCCGACAAAGCGTCGATGGCCTTGGCGCGTTCGACAGCGTTGCGCGGAAAATTCCGGCCACCGCCAATCGGTTCCAGCTCCGTGGATACGCGGCGCGGCCGGCCAAGATGCGCGAGCGCGCGATCCGCAGCCTCCTCGGCGAAGCGCCGGAACGTTGTCCATTTGCCGCCGATAAGGGAATAAACTAGGATCTTGGTTCCAGGCATCCAATCCTCGGTGATCGAATGGTCGCGGCTGACGGCGCCCGGATCCTGCGCGGTGCTTCGTGGCAACGGCCTTACCCCGCAGTAGACATAGGTCACCTGGTCGGCGGAAACTTGAATGCGCGGGAAGACCTCACGCACGATCGCGAGCATGTAGTCGCGCTCGGAGTCCTCGCAGACGGCGAGATCAGGGTCGGCGATTGGCAGGTCGGTCGAGCCGACGAGCACCTGTCCAAGGAAGGGATAGAGCAGCCCGACCCTACCGTCCGAAGCCCCGAAGTAGACCATTTTGCCGGCGAGGGCCTCGTACAGCGCCGGATTGTCGAGGATCAGGTGCGAGCCCTTGGCGCCGCCAATATAGGCGCTTGCGATCCCAAGCTTGGCATTCACCCGGTCAATCCAGGCGCCGCCCGCATTGAACACCACGTCCGCCGTGACACGGTGGGACTGTCCGCTCAATCGATCTTCCAACTGCAGTGATGGACCAGCGGATCCCGTCAGCGCACAGTGATTGATTGCCAAACTACCCACGTTCGCCGCCATGCCGTCGAGCAGCAGTTCGAGCCCAAGCCGCTCCGCAAACGTCACTTTGGCGTCAAAGTACGTGGCGGTTGCCACGATATCCTCGGCCATGTCCGGAAAGGCCGTGTGAACCGAACGACCGAATGTCATCGAGTGCCGGGGCAGGACGCGCCGGCGCCGCCCCAGGAAGTCAAAGAGTTCCAGGCCGAGCTTCGTTATGAAGACGCCCCGGTCGGTCAGCTTCGCGCGCCCACCGAAAAAGCGCATCACCGACGGCGCTATGCCACCGAACCAGGATCGGATCGGCAGCACAGTCTCGATCGGCGTGACGTAGTGGGGGGCATTGCGAAGCAGCAGATTGCGTTCCAGCGTCGACTGAGCGACGAGGCGGAATTCTCCGGTTTCGAGATATTTGATGCCGCCATGGATCAGGCGCGACGGCGCGGCGCTGGCGCCGGCGCAGAAGTCGTCAGACTCGACGAGCAGGCACTTCAGCCCTTGCAGCGACAAGTCGCGAAAGACGCCCGCGCCATTGATCCCGCCGCCCAGGATGACGGCGTCATAGTGGGCCGCCGGCCTTTGAGAGCGCGAAAATCGGGAGTGATTATCCGACGTGTCCATAGCGATCTTGATCAATATGTTCAGGTATCCATGATCGCTACTTTTATGGCTGAGCCGTTTTCAGCCATGGCGAGTGCGCTTTGGATTTCGGCAAGAGGGTAGCGGTGGGTGACGAACGGTGCGACATCGATGCGCTTGTTGGCGAGCAGATCGAGCGCGCGGTCAAAATGCCGCCGGCCAAGACCGAAAGCCCCCGTCACAATCAGTTCGCTGTAGTGAATCAGGTTGACATCGAGGGCCGCCGTTTCGTTCGCGGAGAAGCCAGCGAACAGGCTCACCCTGCCGCTGCGGCGCACCAGTTTCAACGCTGTGTTGGCCAACGCGGGGACGCCGATGGCGACGATGACGACATCGGCGCCGAGCCCATACGTATGATCGCGAACCACAGCCAGGAGATCCTCGGCGTTCGGGTCCACCACGATGTCCGCGCCAACCGAAAGAGCGGCCGCCCGGCGTCCGGCGTTGGGCTCGCTGACGATCACTTTGCGGGCGCCGGAGAAGCGCGCGAGTTTTACGTGTAGCAGCCCAATTGGACCAGCGCCCAGAACGACCACGGCGTCGCCGGGTTTGACCGAAACCTTGTCCTGGCCATTGATCACGCACGCCAGCGGCTCGGCGAGCGAGGCCTCCTCAAAGGCAAGCGATTCTGGAATTTCGTGCACGTTTTCAGCCGCGATCGCTCGCGCCGGCACACGGATGTATTCCGCGAAGGCCCCATCGAGTTCGTAGCCGATCGCCTGCAGGTTCTGGCAGATGTTTTCGTCGCCGCGCTTGCACGGCGCACAGTGTCCGCAGGAGATTGCCGGATTGACGCAGACGCGCTGGCCGACCTGAAAGCGCGTTCCGCCGTTGGTTGCGACAACCTTGCCCGCGAATTCGTGACCGATCACGGAGGGGTACCGGATGCCGGCGGTTTTGCGGCCGCGAAAGATGCGAATATCGGTCCCGCACACCGTAGCGGCGTGAACCTTCACGATCAGATCTCCCGGGGCGGGCTCGGGGTCGGGGACGTCCGTGTAGTCGATAACGTTCGGCGCCCGGAACAAACCAGCCTTCATGGCTTTGTCTCCAAAATTGCTAACGCCCTCCCGTAAAGAAGCAGCGTCGACGGAAGGTTCAAGCCGCAACGCGGCCAATTGGCGGGGCGGATAGACGCCGGTCATGGCCGCAAAGCGAGCTGATGCGTCTGCTTGCCACCCCGCGCCTTCCCAAACTTTTGGGTGTCGCGACGTTCGGACTTCGTCCAGCTCCCTGCCGCACAATTCAAACATTCGTCTTGTTAAAAGTCAATATGTTTGACAAAAATACAGGAACGCTTGCCTTTGCGGGACTGCAAAAATTCATTTTATCTATCAAAATCATATAGATAATTAAATTGAGGCGAGAACATCGCAGGTTTTTTATTGAACATTTTAAGTTTCAAATGAACATTTGTATTGACTCACCCGTGTCGCTGCGCGCATCAAAGCCCCGCGACGACGATGCTGTCGGCCCCTGGGTCCGGAGCGTGTCTCCAAAGCTCTCTTCGCAGCAGTCGGGACAAGTCCGTTCCCGACGCTTCTGGCAGTTGATTTTCACCTCGGAGGTTACGATGACATCGTTGAAGACAGTGCTGCTGGGCGGCCTTGGGTCGCTTGTGCTGATGAACGCGCCTGCTGCCGTCGCCGCCGATCAGGGCACACTGATCCATGCCGCTACCAAGCCGCTCACCGTGGTGTTCATCCCCAAGGTCATTCATCCCTGGTACGAGGTGGTGAAGGCGGGATCGATGTTCGCAGCCGCAGAACTCAAAAAGTCCGGCGTTACGGTCGATGTGCAGTGGGATCAGCCGCCGCAGGCCGAAGTCACCGACCACAACCGGCGCATCGAGACCAACATCGCCAAGCATCCTGACGGCCTCATCGTGTCCTGCCTCGATCCCGCCACCAACAACCAGATCCTTGACGAGGCCGTGAAAGCCGGCGTCAATGTCATCACCTTCAACTCGTTTTGCGCTGACCGCTTTCCCTTCGTCGGGCAGAAGGAATCCTACCAGGACGGCTTCGACCTTGCGGAATATCTGGCCAAGCAGGTTGGCGACAAAGGCGAAGTCGGCATTCTCTCCGGCAGCCTGACCGCACAGGATCACATCCGTCGCATCGAAGGCTTCAAGGCGGCGATGGCCAAACATCCCAACATCAAGATCGTGTTCGAACTTCCCGACAACGACGATCTCGACAAGGCCGTCTCGCTGACGGAAAATGCGCTGCAGGCGCATCCGAACCTGGTCGGCATCTTCGGCTGCAACGCCTCCAACCCCATCGGCGCCGCGCGCGCCGTGAAGAACGCGGGGCTAGCGGGCAAGGTCAAGATCGTTGGCCTGGATGACCTCCCCGAGACGATCCAATTCGTCAAGGAAGGCGTCATTACCGCCGTCATGGCGCAGCGCCAGTGGGAACAAGGCTACTGGTCGGTCATGTACGCCGTGCAGAAGGCCCAGGGCCATACCATCCCGATGGATCACGAGACCGGCTCGCGCATCATCAACAAGGACAACGTCGGCAATTGAGGCCATACGTTTTCTCGCGGCGCCGCTGAGCAGCGGCGCCGCGCCTTATCCGGGAGGCGGTCATGGACGCGGCGTTCGAAGTGCGAGACATCTCCAAGAGTTTTGGGGCAGTGCGCGCGCTGCAACGGGTCACCATCAGCCTGATGGCCGGCGAAGTGCACGCCATCATCGGCGAGAACGGCGCCGGCAAGTCGACGCTGATGAACATCATCTGCGGCAAGATCGCGCCGACCGAAGGCGGCCTGTATCGCGCGGGCGCCTCCGTCGCCTTTCATACCCCGATCGACGCCCAGAAGGCCGGCATCGCGATCGCCCCACAGGAAGTCAATCTGGTTCCAAAACTGTCGGTCGCGGAAAATATCGTGCTGGGGGCCCATAGCGGGACCTCAGGAGTGGTCGACTGGACGGCGAGCCGCCGCAAGGCCGAGGCCGCCCTGCACGAAATCGACGATGGCATCGATGTCGATGCGCAGGTCGACCGGCTGAGCAAGGCGCAACAGCAGCTGGTGCAGATCGCACGCGCCGTCGCCACCTCCGCGCGCATCCTGATCTTCGACGAACCCACGGCGGCGCTGACGAACCGCGAAACCGAGAAACTCTACACGTTCATCCGCCGCTTTCGTGTGGGCGGCGGGTCGGTCTTTTATGTCTCGCATCGGCTGGACGAAATACTCGCGCTCTCGGATCGCATCACCGTGCTGCAGGATGGGCGAAAGATCGGTGAACTGGACCCGAAACTGACGACCAAGCCCGAAATGATCAACATGATGGCCGGGCGCGTGGTGCAAGGCGCCCATGAGCCTAGACCCTATGTGGAACGCGCCGAGATCGTGCTGCGGGCCGAAAACCTCAGCCGCGCAGGCGAATTTTCAGATGTTTCTTTTGAACTGCACAAAGGCGAAATTCTCGGGCTCGCTGGGCTGATCGGGTCCGGACGGACGGAACTGGGCAAATGCCTGTTTGGCGTCACCCGGGCTGATCGCGGCCGGGTGGAGGTGTTCGGTCAGACCATTGCCATCCGTCATCCCGCTGATGCGATTGCGCGCGGCATGGTGTACCTGCCCGAAGAGCGCAAGGCTGAAGGCATCTTTCCGTTGCTCTCGATCAACGAGAATGCGGCCCTGCCGAATTACGGCCGCTTCGGCGGTGTCCTCGGACTCAACTTCGCCGAGGCCGCGCGCGAAGTCGCCGATTTCGTGCGCAAAATCCGGATCAAGTTGTCGTCCGGCCAAGACCCGATCACCAGCTTGTCCGGGGGCAATCAGCAGAAGGTCATTCTGGCGCGCTGGTTGATGCGCGACGCCAAGATCCTCATTCTCGACGAACCGACCCGCGGCATCGACGTCAACGCGAAGTTTGAAATCCAGTCCCTGCTGCGTGGCCTGTGCGAGCAGGGCCTGTCGATCCTCTACATCTCGTCGGAACTGCTGGAATTGCTGGAAGTCTCGGACCGGATCCTCGTCATGCACGAGGGGCGCATCAAAGGCGTGCAGCGCGCCGAGGTCGCCACCCAAGAATCGCTGCTGCAACTCGCGATGACCTGAAGGGACGTGTCTGCGATGACAGAACAACTGACCTTGCCGGCCTGGACTCCAGCGCGCATTTCCCTGCTCACCCGCTTTCGCCGGTGGCAAGCCAGCGGCGTGCTGTTCGCGCTCATCGTGCTCACGCTCCTGCTGGCGCTCACCAGTCCCAATTTCTTCACGCTGACGAACATCCCGATCGTCCTGCGCAATGCATCCTTCGTCGGTATGGTCGCGCTTGGCGAGACCCTGGTGATTCTGGTCGGCGGCATCGACCTGTCCATCGGCACCGCAGCCGGGCTGTCGGCGATCATCGGCGCCTTGACGCTGACGCAACTCGGCATCCACCCCTTTGTCGTGATCCCGCTGACGATGCTGTTCGGCTTCGCGCTCGGCCTGATCAACGCGGTATTTGTCGCCAAGCTGCGGCTGAACCCCTTCATCGTCACGCTGGCCTCGGGCGAGATCTTCGCGGGCGCCATTCTCGTGATCACGCAAGGCTATCCCGTCCGCCCGTTGGGAAGCCCGTTCATCCTGTTGGGACAAAGCGCGGTCCTGGGCATTCCCGTGCCGTTTCTGGTTTTCCTCGGCGCGGCGCTGCTGTTGTGGTGGGTGCTGGCCAAGACCCGCTTTGGCCGCAACATCTACGCCGTCGGCGGCAATCGCGAGGCGGCTGCGCTGGTCGGCATCCGGGTTGAGCGGGTGGAAATGCTCGTTTTCGGCCTCGCAGGCCTATTCGCGGCCCTCGCCGGGATTCTTTACGCCAGCCGCATGGATGCCGCCCAACCGACCGTCGGCGAAGGCTGGATGCTCAGCGCCATCACCGCGGCGATCCTCGGCGGCACCTCGCTGCGGGGCGGCGAAGGCACCATCATCGGCACCGTATTCGGAGCGCTGCTGCTGACCGTCTTGCAGAACGGCACGGTCCTCCTCAATGTCTCGGGCTATTGGGAACGGGTCATTGTCGGGTCCGTCGTGCTCGTCGCCGCGCTGGTCGACCTGTTGCGCCGAAAGTAACGTCGGCCAAAATATGTTTTGACTTTTCGGTTGGGCGGCCAAGGACAACTTTCATTGCGTAGGGGCGACCTGTGGGTCGCCCACTCACAACGTGCTCGCTGCCCGAGGGCGACCCACGGGTCGCCCCTACGCCACTGAGCCCGAGTCAAAACATAAGTTGGACGGCATAACGCCGGTCGCGGACACCCTTGCCAGAGCGACGGGAATAGCGTTCACAGGCGCCTTGCCCGGAAAGTAGGATGCCCACATTTGATTGAAGGCTACGATATCGAGAACGACATCCGCACCCGGGCGGCATGGCTCTACTTCATGGAGGGCCTGACGCAGGACGCCGTCGCCCAGTCCCTGGGCATCACCCGCGCGCGCGTCCTGCGCATGCTGGCAGCCTGCCGGGAGGACGGCACGGTGCAGATCCGCGTCACGACCAAACTCAGTGGTTGCGTCGAATTCGAGCGCAGGTTGGAGCAGCGCTACAAGCTCGAACGCGCGGTCGTCATTCCCAAACCCCAGGACCACAGCAAGGTCAACGCAGTTATTGGCGCGGCCACCGGAGCGTTCCTGGAGGGCGTGCTGGAGGATGGCATGACGGTCGGCCTCGGCTGGGGCCGCACACTGAGTGCAAGCCTGCCCAATATCCCTCCGCGCGTCTTCAGCAAAATGACGGTGGTGTCGCTGATCGGCAGCTTGACCCGGGCGACACAGTTCAATCCGTCGGAATTCGCCTGGCGCTTTGCCGACCGGCTCGGCGCCGAA
>JANMVX010000051.1:0-56755 GCA_031393505.1 Hyphomicrobiaceae bacterium
GGTCGCCCTCGGGCAGCGTGCACCTTGTGAGAGGGCGACCCACGGGTCGCCCCTACAGCCACCCCTTGTAGCGAAACAACAATATCGGTCCCACCGCCGAGGCGATCATCAACAGCACCGCCATCGGATAGCCAAAGCTCCAGCTCAGCTCCGGCATGAGATGAAAATTCATGCCGTAGATCGAGGCCACCAGCGTCGGCGGCATGAAGATCACGGAGACAATCGAGAAAATCTTGATGATCCGGTTCTGGTCGATGTTGATCAGGCCGAGCGTGGCGTCGAGCAGCAGCGTGATCTGACCGTTCAGATAGTTCAGATGGTCCGACAGCGAGCCAACGTCCGTGCTCGCCGTTTTGATGCGCTGCTTGACGCCTTTGGGATCAGGGCCGTGGTCGCAGGAATAGGTGAAGTAGGTGAGCAGCCGGTTCAACGACAGCAGACTTTCGCGCGCGCGGGTCGTCAGATCGCCTTGGCGCCCGACGGTTTTCAGAGCGAGATCGTAGCGCGCGCCATTGTCGCGCTTGTCCTTCTCGGCCCCGAACACGGTCTGTGATAGCTTGTCGATATCGCCCTGCATGCGCTCGATGAAGTCGGCGAGGCGATCGATGATCTGTTCCAACAGGCCGATCAGGACGGCCGATGCCGAGCTGCTGTCCACCTGATTGGCCATCGCGCGCTTGGAATACATGAAGAACGCATAGGGTTCCGAGTAGCGGATCGTGACCAGCTTGTCCTTCGCCAGTACGAAGGTGATGTGCGTGGTGATCGGCCAGGGGTCATCGATCTGCGTCAACAGCGTCGCGGTCATGAACTGCGCGCCGTCCTCCTGGTAGAGCCGGCTGGAGGCCTCGATCTCCTTCATCTCCTCGCGTGTCGGCAATTCGATGCCGAGCGAGGTTTCGATGTGCGTTTCCTCGTCCCGCGTCGGATTGAGCAGGTCGATCCAGACCGTGCCGGCTTCCGGCGTCACCAGGCCGTCGCGGCGCGCCAGCCCGGAGGCATGGCTGTCGTAGAGTGTAATCATGCGGGCGGGCTTTTCTGCTGGCGGGCGGAGGTTAGACTTGGCGGTAGCATAGGCGCCAAACGAGGTCGAGGCCGCATGGGCGCGCGGTTGTGCGCCGGTGGTGCGGCGTAGGGGCGACCCGTGGGTCGCCCTCGTGCTGCACGGCACGCTCTGAGAGGGCGACCCACGGGTTGCCCCTACCAACCTCGTCCATTCGCAGCCACTTTGCTTGACCCTTGTCGGGCGTCGCCGTACCAAGCGCGTACAGTTTTTCTGTACGAGAGAGCCCCATGCACACCAACGCCCGCCCCGCAGGCGACGTTCGCCTTGCCCGCAAAGAGGACCTGATTCCCGGCGCCACCGGCGATTGGGAAATCGTCATCGGCCTGGAAGTGCACGCGCAAGTCGCCTCGAACGCCAAGCTGTTCTCCGGCGCCGCCACAAGCTTCGGCGCCGAACCCAACAGCCATGTCTCGCTGGTCGACGCCGCCATGCCGGGCATGCTGCCTGTGATCAATGCCGAATGCGTGGCCCAGGCCGTGCGCACCGGGCTGGGGCTGAACGCGCAGATCAACCTTTTCAGCACCTTTGACCGCAAGAACTACTTCTATCCGGATCTGCCGCAGGGCTACCAGATCAGTCAGTTCAAGCAGCCGATCGTGGGCGAAGGCAAGGTCGTGCTCGACATCCCCGACCGCGAGCAGGTCGAGATCGGCATCGAGCGGCTGCACCTTGAGCAGGACGCCGGCAAGAGCCTGCACGATCAGCATCCGGATTATTCCTACGTCGACCTGAACCGCTCGGGCGTGGCGCTGATGGAGATCGTGTCGCGTCCCGACATGCGCTCGGCTGAGGAGGCCAAAGCCTATGTCACTAAGCTCAGGACCATCTTGCGTTACCTGGGCACCTGCGATGGCGACATGGAGAAGGGCAATCTGCGCGCCGACGTCAACGTCTCCGTGCACAAGCCGGGCACGCCGTTCGAGACCCGCTGCGAGATCAAAAACGTCAATTCCATCCGCTTCATCGGCCAGGCCATTGAGTACGAGGCGCGCCGCCAGATCGGCATCAAGGAGGATGGCGGCACGGTGAGGCAGGAGACGCGGCTGTTCGATTCCGCCAAGGGCGAGACGCGCAGCATGCGGAGCAAGGAAGAGGCGCACGACTATCGCTACTTCCCCGATCCGGATCTGCTGCCGTTGGAGTTCACGCAGAAGTTCGTGGATGGGTTGAAGGCAGGCCTGACCGAACTTCCCGATCCCAAGCGCGCGCGCTTCATCAAGGACTATGCCTTGTCCGCCTACGATGCCTCCGTGCTGGTGGCCGAGAAGCAGAACGCCGATTTCTTCGAGACGGTGGCCAACGGGCGGGACGGCAAACAGTCCGCCAACTGGGTGATCAACGAGCTGTTCGGGCGGCTGAACAAGGAGGGCAACGGCGTCGAGGACAGCCCGGTGTCGGCCAAGCAGCTCGGCGGCGTCATCGACCTGATCGCTTCGGGGGCGATTTCGGGCAAAATCGCAAAAGACCTGTTCGAAATCGTCTGGTCCGAGGGCGGCGATCCGGCTGAAATCGTCGAGACGCGCGGCATGCGTCAGGTCACGGACATGGGCGCGATCGAGACGGCGGTGGATGCAATCATCGCGGCGAACCCGGACAAGGTCGCGCAGGCGAAGGAAAAGCCGTCGATGCTGGGCTGGTTCGTCGGCCAGGCGATGAAGTCGACCGGCGGAAAAGCCAATCCGGCGGCAGTGAATGAGCTTTTCAAAAAGAAATTGGGAGCGTAGGGCGCAATAGGCTCTTCGCCGTATTGCGCCGCCGGCCTCAATCCACGCGGCGTCGCCTGTTTCGACCCCTGCGGCGCAATACGGCCCCGAAGAAAAAGGGGCCGGTTGCGCCCTACGCCAGCGCCGCTTGCTCCACCTCTCCCCCGTTTTCCGGGGGAGAGGAGACCGCGTCTCGCAGGCGCTTCTTCAGCGCCAAGAGCCACGCGGTCGGTGAGGGGCGGCGGCTGGCTCGGCTCCTGGTGAGGCCTGTACGGAGCAAGCGGCGGCCCCTCATCCGGCCGTCATCCTCGGCTTCGCCTCGGCGGCCACCTTCTCCCCCTAAAAAGGGGGAGAAGGGAAGATTAGACCGTCGCCTTCTTGGCCCGCGCGATGCCGGCAGCCTTCTTGGCCGTGGTGCGGCCCCTGGAGGTCACGCCGGTGTTGCGCGATTTTGGCGCGCGCGGAATGGCCGAGAGCGACTTCTTCTTGGACTTTTCAGTATTGCGCATTGAGCGCGCGCCTTTTGCGCCGGGCATTGGTGTGACTCCGATTGAATGGGATATTGCCGCCGTGGGTGCCATGGGGCGGGCGGCGGCGCAAGCGGGAAATGGCGGTCATGGTGACGCCGGCTTCGAAATCTCATAGATGAGATGGACCACCTCTGTCCTGTCCGGCATTTGTATCGTCTCGCGCTCGTCGCTCAGCACGCCGCCGATTTTCTCCATGGCGCGGCGCGAGCGGGCGTTCGTCTCGCCGACGCGAAACTGCACGGTCTCCACGAACCGGAACGCGTGGGTCAGCATCAGGTGTTTGACCTCGGCGTTGGTGCGCCCGCCCCAGTGCACGCGCGCCAGGAACGACCAGCCGATCTCGGCGCGGTTCGACTCGGTGTCGGGCACATGGTAACGCGACGACCCGATGACTTTGCTGCTCGCCTTGTCGATGACGACCAGCGCGCCGCCAGAGGCCATCGCGTCCTCGAACAGGTTGCGGAACACCGGTTCCTGGTAGCGGTCGGACGCCGGATGCAAGGCCCAGAGTTCGGGATCGGAGGCGACCGCGAAGAGGGCGTCGTAGTCGGCGCGCGCGAGGGGGCGCAGGCGTAGGGACGGGCCGTCCAGGGTGGGTTGTTTGTCAAATTCAGCAAGTCGGTTTGAATTTGCCATCAAGATTAATTCCGTACTTCCCCAGGTGATGCTGGCGGCGGCAGCATCGCGGCGTAGGGGCGGCTTGCGGCCGCCCTCGCGCAACACACCAGGTGCCTGTTAGGTTGCACGAGGGGGGCCGCTAGCCGCCCCTACCAACGACCAGCGTGCCCTAAAAACTCGGCCCGAACTTGTTGCTGCGTGGGAACCCCTTCGGCGCGGCCATGCCGGCTTGGGCGCGTTCGCCGACCCACTCTTTCAGCTCCGCCCAGGAGAGCTGGAACGTCCGTCCCGCCGCGTCCAGCCAGGTCAGGCCGTCCTTCTTGGCGAACACGCGCGCATCCGCGATGCCGCCGTCCTTGTACTTCTGCAGCCGCACGCCTTTGCCGCGGTTCATCTCGTTGACGTCACTGAGCGGGAACACCAGCAGTTTGCGGTTCTCGCCGATGACCGCGAGGTAATCGCCATCCACCGGTACGCAGACCACGGCTTCTTCGGGCTCAGTGATGTTCAACACCTGTTTGCCCTTGCGGGTCATGGCCACGACCTCTTCCTCGGGCACGACAAACCCGTTGCCCGCCGTCGAAGCCACCAGCAGCTTGCGGCCCGGCTGGTGCACGAACGCGTCGATCACCGTGTGGTTTTCCTCCAGGTCGATCATCAGGCGCACGGGTTCGCCGTGGCCGCGCCCTCCGGGGAGCGCCCCGCACTGCAGCGTGAAGAATTTGCCGTTGCTGGCGAACAGCACGAGTTTATCCGTCGACTGACATTTTAGCGCGCGCTTCAGCTCGTCGCCCTGCTTGAATTGCACCGCAGACAGATCGTCGATGTGCCCCTTCAGCGAGCGGATCCAGCCCTTTTCGGACAGGACGATCGTCACCGGCTCTTTCTCGGCCAGCAGCTCTTCCATATCGATATCGACATCGGGCGCATCCGCGAACGTCGAGCGGCGCTTGCCAACAGCGGTGCCCTTGCCGAACTGCTCCTTGACCTTTTTGATCTCGGTGGAAATCCGATCCCAGATCTTGTCGTCGGACTTCAGCAGCGCCTGCAACTCGCCCTGCTCCTTGGTCAATGCGTCGTGCTCGCGGCGGATCTCAAGCTCTTCCAGCTTGTTCAGCGCGCGCAGACGCATGTTCAGGATCGCATCGGCCTGCACCTCGGTGAGCTTGAACGTGCTCATCAGCCCGGCCTTGGGATCGTCGCTGAAACGCACGATCCGGATCACTTCGTCCAAGTTCAGGAAGGCGATCAGCAGGCCGTCGAGCACTTCCAGGCGGTGCGCGATCTTCTCCAGCCGGAAGTTTGTCCGCCGGATGAGAACCTGCTTGCGGTGGTCGAGCCACTCCGTCAGCACATCCTTCAGCGACAGCACGTTCGGCACTTGTCCGCGCGACAGCACGTTCATGTTGAGCGGGAAGCGCGTCTCCAGCTCGGAACTGCGAAAAACGCTTTCCATCAGCAGCACGGGATCGACGGTGCGGCTCTTGGGCTCCAGCACCAGGCGAACGTCCTCAGCGCTCTCGTCTCGCACGTCTTCGACCAGCGGCAGCTTCTTGTTCTGCCACAGCTCGGCCAGCTTCTCGACCAGCTTGTTCTTCTGCACGCCATACGGGATTTCCGTCACGACGATCAGGTAGCCGCCACGCGTGGTCTCTTCCTTGTGCCATTTGGCACGCAGGCGAAAACCGCCGCGCCCCGTCTTGTAGGCCTCTAAGATCGAGGCGCGGCCTTCGACGATTACACCGCCAGTAGGAAAGTCGGGACCGGGGATCAGCTCGACCAATTTTTCGATGGTGGCGTTCGGATGCTTGATGAGATGCAGCGCGGCGTTGCACAGCTCGTCGAGATTGTGCGGCGGGATGGATGTGGCCATGCCGACGGCGATGCCTGATGAGCCGTTCGCCAGCAGGTTCGGGAACGCGGCGGGGAGGATGAGCGGCTCATCCTTGCGACCATCGTAGTTCTTGCGGAAATCGACCGTGTCTTCTTCGATGCCGTCGAGCAGCATTGCTGCAACCGAAGTCATGCGCGCTTCTGTATAGCGATAGGCGGCGGCGTTATCACCGTCGATATTGCCGAAGTTGCCTTGGCCATCGACCAGCGGATATCGAACCGAGAAATCCTGCGCCAAACGCACCAGGGCGTCATAGATCGACTGGTCACCATGTGGGTGGTAGTCGCCCATGGTGTCGCCGACGATCTTTGCACACTTCAGGAAACCGCCGTCTGGAGCCAGCCGCAACTGGTGCAACGTGTAAATAATGCGCCGATGCACCGGTTTCAGGCCGTCGCGCACGTCGGGCAGCGCGCGGTTCATGATGGTCGAGAGCGCGTAGGCGAGGTAGCGCTCTTCCAGCGCCGTGCGCAGGTTGATGGGCTCGATGGGATTGGAGCCCGCGGGCGGAATCGGTTTGTCGCTCATGGGTCATGAATAGGCCAGCCCTACGGCTGGCCTCAAGTGCAGCAAGGACACAGGGCTGCCATCGCCTCGCGCGGTTGCTGACGCGCTAGTGCAGCCGGGTCACAAGTTCCAGCTGCCCCGAAACCATCGGCGCCAGCTCGTGGGCCGGCGCCTTCTGGACGTCGCGTTCGGGTCCCTTGCGCATATGCACCACGGGGACGCTCACGCCCGACGGCGTCATCCAGGCACCTTGCGACGAACTGGTGTAGCCCAGCCGCTCGAAGAACGGCACGGCATTGGCCGTGGTGCGCGATGTGACGGTGCTGAAGCCGGCGCGGCGTGCGCGCGTCTCGGCCGCTTCGACCAGCCGGCGGCCGATGCCGAGGCGGCTGAACAGCGGATCCACGCAGACGCCAGCCAGCTTGGCGCCAATCCCGACATTGCTGCCCGGACCCCAGCCTGCGGTGCCGCACAGATGATTGCCAATCCACGCCCCGACGCAGCCGTGGCCAAGCAGATAATCGCTATACTGAGGAGACCTCACAAATTCGACCAGGGCGTCCACCTGGTCTTCGGCCAGCGCCGGCCCAGTCAAGGCCCGATAGGCCAGACTGTGCACATGACGGACATCAGACAAATCATCAAGACCGATCGGACGTATCGCGATCGCCACATTTACGCGCATACCAACCCCCCGCAATGCTGCAATGCACAACTTTTCCACAGCAGACAGCCATTAATAATATGGAATGATAAATTAAATTTGACAACGAAATTTAATGCATGCGGCTGCAATGACTGAGCGATTCGCGACCCTACGCACACTTCCTATATGCTTGGAAGCAAGATGTTCAACCAGCGAGCATATTTAAGCTGCAGGACTTGCTGGCAACTGGAGATGAAGCAACTCTAGGTTGCTAAATCCACTAGGTTGATACCTAGGATCAAATCGTCGCACCATCCGGCCTCAATGCTGCGAGGTCACCAGGTCGGGCAGCGGCCGGTTTTTGTTCGCCGTCAGCTTTTTCACGCGCGGCGCGGGTAGGGGCATCAGCGCGTTCGGATCAAACGCCGCATCCGGAAGAAGGCCCTGATCGCCCAGGCCCGCTCCGCCGTCGTTCTGGGGCAGCGGCATCGTTCCGGCCGTGGCGTCCACGCCCTCGGGCTGGCTGCGGCAACTGCAGCTCTTCACCAGCTCTTTGCGGTAGCGGAATGCGTTGTGCAGCGCACTATACGGCGTGCCGTCGATCGCCACCGCCTGTTGCACCTCGCCGCCGGGGTTGGGGTAGTAATACAACTTAGCCGGCGAACCGCATTGGCGCTGACAGGTTTCCTCGTCGCCAGCAAAACTCTGCTCGGTGGTGGCGAAATTGATCGGGAAATAATAGCCGTCGCACATGCGCACGCAGATGGTGCGGTAGGTCGATCCGGGCACGCCCAGAATGCCGGTGCCGAAATTGCCCCCGCCCGCGCCCGGCGCCAAACCCTCGCCGTCGCTCCAAAAACCGGCTTGCGCGCCGTCGTTGCGATGGCTTGCCGCAGTCTCATACTGCGCGCCGCAATGGCCGCGGGCGAGCTCCGCCACCAGCGCGTCCTGACGCGAGGACTGTTCTTGGTTGGCGCCGGCCGATTGACGCTGCCGGTTCAGATCGGAGAGCGTGCGCTGGGCGCCTTCGACGGTGTTGCGGATCTGGTTGCACTGCGCAGTTTCGCGCCAGGACTTTGTGAACAGGAAATAGTCGTAGCAGTCCGATTGCTCGGCGGCGGCGAGGCCCCGGCGATAAATCTGGTCGGTTTTGGCCATCTGCGATTCGATGCGCGGCACCAGATCGCGACCGGCGACAGCCTGCTGCCAGCCGGGGCTCAACTGCCGCTCCAACTGCCGGCAATAGAGCTGCTGTTGATTGAGCGGCGCCTGCGCTTGCGGCGTGGTGGCGGCCGTCGTGTCCTCAAACACGTCCTGAGCGCGAACGGCCGGTCCAAAACACAAAACGGCGGCGGCGATAGCCAAAGCGGGCAGCCAGCCGAAGGGTCTTGTGGTCAGAGGGCGAAAAGTCATGCGTCGCGCGTCCCGAGTGTGGTCAGGGTCAGGTCAGTTGTTATGGCCAGCGCCAGAAGGATGGTCAAATGGGGCGTCAATGTGTTGACCGGCCATCCCCCTGTTCTGAAGGTGAAGCGTTTGCGTATCTGGCGGCTCCGACCCGACCCGAGCCCACCAGCAGTTTGGCCTTGCCGCTGACGCCGTCAAAAGTCACAGTTGGTTGCCGCCCCTCCTTCATCATGGACGCGAGAAAGACGTTCCAAACCGCACCAGATGGAGAAGGATACGTCATCCCAGGCCGGCACGCTCAACGCCCGGCCAGATCCGAACGCAAAAGGAGGAACCATGACCCTATCGCCCCTGACACTGTCCATGGCCGTTCTCGCATCGCTCATCGCATCCCAAGCGGGTGTGGCGGTGGCCGACGACGCCAAGCCGTACGCCGGACAATCGATCACCGTCATCCTGCCCTCGCCCCAGGCGGCCACGCTCGCCGCCGATTTCGAGAAGGTGTCGGGCGTAAAAGTCGATCTGCAAACCATGTCGTGGGACGACATCCGGCCCAAGCTCGTCACCTCCCTGATCGCCAACACGGCCCCCGCCGACGTTACCGAGGTCGACTGGAGCTGGACCGGCCAGTTCGGCGCCGCCAACTGGTACGAGCCGCTGGAAGACAAGATCGACAAGGCGTCCACGGACGATATGGCGCCCTCGACCATCTTCCGCGCCAACGGCCATCTGATCGGCGTGCCGTACACGAACGATTTCCGCGTGATGATCATCAACCGCAAGCATTTCACCGATGCCGGCGTGACGGGCACGCCCAAGACGCTGGACGACCTGGTCGCCGCCGCCAAGGCCATCAAGGCCAAGGGCATCTCGAAATATCCGATCGGCCTGCCGCTCTCGGCCACCGAGGGCGCGTCCACGGCCTGGTATCTGCTCACCAAGGCGTTCGGCGGCGAGCTGTTCGACAAGGACAAGAAGCCGCTGTTTGGCCCCGCTGACAGCGCCGGCACCAAGGCCATGGCGTTTGAGCTGCAGTTGCTGAAGGACGGGCTGGTCGATCCTGGTTCGGTCTCTCTGACGGATTCGCAGATCAACGAAACCCTGTTCGCGCAAGGCGCCATCAGCATCATGATCGCGGGCGAGCCCGGACGGCTCGGCCAATTCGCCGACCCGGCAAAATCAAAAATCGTCGGCCAGTTCGAAGCCATCCTGGTGCCGACCGTGGACGGCAAGACGCGCAGCTTCGGCCTGCCCGAAGCGCTCGGCATTCCGGCGTCCTCGGAGCATAAGGAGGCGGCGCTGGCCTTCGTCAAATGGATGACCTCGCACGACTACCAGATCAAGAACTTTGAGGCCGGCTTCCTGCCGACACGCACGTCGGCGCTTGGCGACCTGAACAAGTCGGGCAAGCTGACCAGCGGCGATACGCTGGTGGGCCAGGCGCCGACGGTTGGCGCGCTGTTCGATGGCGGCACGCCGCCCTGGTATCCGGAGTTTTCCGGCGCCGTGAACACCAATCTGAACGCCGCCGCCAAAGGGCAGATCACACTGGACGTGGCCATGACGAATATCCTGGCCGGAACGACCAAAGCGATGCAGCAGTGAGGTTTGTCGCATTTTAAGATTTGAGCTGACCTTCTGACCACACCTCACTCAACCCATCCCCCATCGAGGGGATGGGACGTGTGCCGGTAGATTGACGGCCCCGATCCCCGCCGACTGAAGGTCTTCCCGGCCGTCCTTGCACACGTCAGGAGCAACAAATTCGTCACCCCCGCGCAGGCGGGGGTCCATGCAAGCCAATGGCATGGCTTGCCCTCGATGCGCGGAACATGCCGATAGAATGGCCCTGTCACCTGCTGAACGATTGCGCAAGACACTGGCTTGCATGGATTCCCGCCGACGCGGGAATGACGAATACGGACGGGATTTGGACGTTGCAAAATCTGTTTTCTGGGCATTGAACTTCGCCGTCGCGGTATCCAAGGCATGAGACACGCCAACGCACTCCCGGCAGGCCCTGCGCGCGCCGGTTTTCGGGCCGACGCGCTGCTCGGTATGCTCCTGGTGCTGCCCATTTTGACGACCATGGCGGCGTTGGTGTTCTACCCGCTGCTGGTCACGTTCTGGGACAGCCTGCACCGGGTGAAGCCGACCCAGCCGGGCACGCCCTTTATCGGCCTGGAGAACTACCTCAACGGCGTCACCGACGGGGCGACCGTCACGGCCTGGCTCAACACCGCGATTTATGTCGTGGTCGCCGTCAGTGCCGAAACCGTTTTCGGCATCGCCGCCGCCCTGTTGCTGAACCGGATCAAACGCGGGCGGCGCTGGTTGCTCGCCATCGTGGTGCTGCCTTGGGCGTTGCCGGGCGTTGTCAACTCGGTCATGTGGCTGTGGATTTACAACCCGTCGTCGGGGCTGCTGAACGGCGCGCTATCGTCCGTTGGCTTCGCATTCGACAACCACCTGTGGTTCGTGGAGCGCGTCAGCTCGCTCGCGGCCGTGTCCGTGGTGCACGTCTGGCGCATGATGCCGCTGACTGTGGTCATCATCCTGGCCGCCCTGCAGGCCATTCCGAAGGACCTCTACGACGCCGCCCGCATGGACGGCGCCCGTCCGGCGTATACGCTGTATTTCGTCACCCTGCCGCTGATCCGCAGCGCCATCGCCATCGCCATGACGCAGAGCACCGTGCAGGCTTTCAATCTCTTCGAGGAGGCCTGGGTGCTGAACGGCCGCAGCCAGGACACGCTCCCGATCCTTGGGCGGATCTATCTCGAGACGTTCCAGAACCTGAATTTCTCCTATGGCATGGCCCTGTCGCTGCTGGTGACGTTCCTGAGCCTGCTGGTGTCGCTGTCGTTCGTGCTGCGGGTCTATCGCGATACGAGGTTGGATTGATGCCCCCACGCACTCTGTCCGCCATCGGAACATTTTTGGGCGTCGCGCTGCTGGTGCTATGGTCGCTCGGGCCGATCTACTGGTCCGTCGCGACCAGCCTGACGCCGCTATCGGAAATCGGCGCCAAGCCGTTCCATTTCGTGCCGCCGCACCTGACGCTCAATCACTACCAGCGCTTGTTCGGGTTTGGCGCCGATGGCGCGATCTGGCGGCAGTTCTCGGCCACGCTGTTCAACAGCATCATCACGTCCGTGCTGGCGACAGTCGTCTGCATCCTGATGGCGACGCTCGGCGGCTACGCCTTCGCCCGGCTGACCTTTCCGGGACGGAGCGCGCTCTTCATCGCTGTGGTCGCGACGCTGGCCATCCCCGGCTATGCGGTGCTCATCCCGCTCTATCGCCTGATGATACAACTGCGCCTGATCGACACCTATCTCGGCATCACGCTGATCTATGTCTCGGCCTATCTGCCGCTGGCCTTGTGGATGATGCGCAGCGTGTTCCAGTCCCTGCCCATCGCGCTCGAAGAAGCGGCCCGGCTCGACGGCGTGTCGCGCCTGCGCATCCTGTTTTACATCGTCGTGCCGATCGCGGCGCCCGGCCTGACGGCGGTGGCTATCCTGACCTTCCTGGGCGCCTGGGGGCAGTACATCGTGCCGCTGATTTTCTCGCCCACTCTCAAGACCAAGCCGATGACGGTGCTGATCCCCGAGTTCGCCACCAAGAATTTCACCGACTACGGACTGATCACCGCCTCGGGAACGGTCGCCATCCTGATCCCGGCGTTGATCGTGCTGGTGCTGAACCGTTATCTGGTGAGCGGCCTCTTGGCGGGGTCGTCGAAGTAGGGCGCACTAGGCCCACTTTCTTCGGACCGCATTGCGCCGCCGGGCTCACCGCAACCGCCTGCTTGCGCCTTGACCGCTGCGGCGCAATACGGCGAAGTGGCCTATTGCGCCCTACGACCCAACACCGTCCCTCACGCCCCCGGCAAGATCGCCGTCGACATCTCCGGCAGCGTCTGGCCGCCATCGATCACGATGCTCTGGCCGGTGATGTAGGACGCCTCGTCCGACGCCAGAAAGCGCACGGCATGGGCCACGTCCGCAGTCGCGCCCAGCCGGCGCAATGGCACGGCGGCCATCTGCGCGTCGATAAAACTCTGCGGCTGGTGTTCGCGCACGCCCTCCGTGAGAATATTGCCCGGCTCGACGGCGTTGAGCGTGATATTCCAGGGCGCCCATTCCAGCGCGGCCGTGCGCATGAAGCCGAGTATGCCCGCCTTCGTGGTGGCATAATGCGCATAGCCCGGCGAGGACACGCGCGGCCCCGTGATCGACGACACGAATATAACGCGGCCCCGCCGCTGCTTCTGGAAGTGCGGCAGACACGCCCGCGCAAACAGGAACGGGCCACGCAGGTTCACGGCCATGACCTGGTCCCACTCGGCGACCGCAATGCTTGCGATGGGCGTGTTGGGATAGATAGCCGCGTTGGGCACCAGAATGTCCACACCGCCAAACCGCGCCGCTGTCTCATCCACGGTCGCCGCCACCTCGGTTTCGTTGGTGGTATCGGTATGGCGGTAGGAGACCTCAAAGCCCTCGCCCCGCAGCGCTGCGGCCGCCCGCTCGCCCTCGGCGTCCATGACGCCGGCGATGACCACACGCGCGCCGGCCTGGGCAAACGCGCGCACAATGCCGAGCCCGATGCCGCGCTGGGCGCCGGTGACGATGGCTGTTCTTGCGGTGAGATCAAACGCTGGCATGGGATACTCCACTCATTTTCCATCATGGCACAGACGTACCATCGATGCCTCAGTGAAGTCCGTCTGACCTCCAAATCCAAGCGGTTCCAAGCAGAGGCAAGCAGCAATGCCCCCTACTTCACCGCCACCATCACCACATCCACGCCCTCCAGCGCCACGCTCAGCCGCAGCCCGCACATCCGCGCCAGGCGCGTGGTGTAATACGGCTGTACACTGAGCGCATCGATCTTGTGCGTATCGGGCGTGGTGAGAAACTCGCGCAGGTGCTGCGGCAGGCGGGCGGCGGGGCCGATGCAGCGGACTTCGACGCCGGGATCGGTCAGTGTGCCTCGTATCGACGCGACGATTTCGCCGCCGCGCGTAAGAGACGTCACCGCGCAGGCGATCAGGTTCAAGAGCAGTTTGGTCTTGTCTTTCGACATCTGGCCGCGCGGCACTTTCCAGCTCAGCTTGTGCTTGCCCTGGCCGATGAAGCCGCGGGCGATTTGTTCCGCATTGCCCGTATCGACTGTGGAGCCGACCGAACCGGCCGCGCCGAAGGCGAAGCGCGCGAACTGCACTTTTGCGGAGGCCTGCGCGGTGAAGCTGCGGATCATCTCCAGGGCGTAGGCGCGGCTCTGCTCGTCATCGTCGTCGTCGAGCACTTCCAATCCGGTATGGATCGCGCCGACCGGGCCGATCACGTCGTGGCAGATCTTTGAGGAGATGAGCGCGGCCAGTTCGAGGTCGTCGAGTGCGGCCAGAGGGGCGGGTGATGGGGCGGCCACGGCGGAAGGCAGAGCGCTCATGCGGGAAAACCCTTAGATTGATTGTGCTGATTACGTTGCGTTCGAGTTGCCTCGACCACACGAAACAAACGAAAGCGCGACTCCGCGAGGACTCGCAGCCTTAGCGTTAACGCCGCCGACTTGAGGAGGGACCGGGACGCGACGCACAACCAATGCGTTAGGGATCGAGCAACCTCATACACGAAAGCGCACTGCGTCGCCACACGGAATGCACTTAACTGGCCTATTGCGCAGCGGTGTGACATCGGGACGATACGCCGGCGCAACGGGACGCAACCCAACGCAACGCGGTTCTGACGCCTGTTGCACCCGCAAATCTCCTTGTCGCAGCCATACTTTGGTAACACTTCGGCAAGAGTATAAACTGTGATTCGGACAGTCCTGACCGGCTGTCCGCCCCCGATTCGCCGACCATGGACCGACCAAAAATGCGACACTGGTTGATGGCTGCTCTCGCCGCGCCCGCAGCGCTCTTCGCCCTCGTCCCGCTCGCCAGCGCGGGCGAAGTGCTGCCCTGGCAAAATGGCCAGAACGATTTTCAGCCTGCCCCCTATCAGGCGCCGTACCGCGCGCCAGCGGGGCCGCGTTATCTGAAACGTCCGATCATCCAGCAGCCGGTTGAGCCGGGCTATGACGCCGCTCCCTTGCCGCCCGACGACATGCACGCCGGCCGCATGGACCCCTACGAGCCGTCCGACATCACGGGCGCCGGGCACCGCTTTTTCGGCCGCATCACCACCGACCTCGCCAGCGTCATAGAATACGCGTTCCGCAACAATGGCAGGCCAAATGGCTACATCCTGGGCGAAGAGGGCGGCGGCGCGTTTGTCGCGGGACTGCGCTATGGCGAGGGGACGCTCTTTACAAAGAATGCTGGCACGCGAAAGGTGTTTTGGCAGGGACCGTCGATCGGCTACGACTTTGGCGGCGACGCGGCCAAGACCATGATCCTGGTCTACAGCCTGAACAGCCCCGAGGACGTGTTCTACGATTACGTCGGCGTCGGCGGCCAAGCCTATATCGTGGGCGGCGCGGGCATGACCTATCTCAAGAGCGGCAACGTCTCCATGGCCCCGATCCGGTCGGGACTGGGGCTCAGGATCGGCGCCAACGTGGGCTATCTCAAATTCACCCACGCCCCAACCTGGAACCCCTTCTAAGCCGGCGCACGGATAGCCTTTGGCCAGCTGGCGTTTGACGGTTGACATTGGAACTACGGGCTGGCTGATCGTGAGGTCGGCCGGCACACCGTCGGCGATCAGTATGGGGACGATATGATCCAATCGATCATGCTCGCGGCGATGGGCTTCATCGCGGCTGGCCTGCTGACTTTGCTGATGGCGCCGGCCTTCTGGTCGCGCGCCGTGCGGCTCACCAATCAGCGCCTGCGCGCGTCGCTGCCAATCAGCGAGGGGGAGATCCGCGCCGACAAAGATCTTCTGCGCGCCGAGTATGCGCTGAAAGTTCACCAGCTGGAGCGCGAGGTCGACAACGGGCGACTGGCCGCGCACCGTCAGCAGATCGAAGTCAACCGCCGCGACATTGAGATCCGCCGGCTGACCGAAGGGCTCGCCGGTACGCAGGCCAGTCTCTCAGAGCATCTCAACGCCCGTAATGTCCTTGAGCAGACGGTCAGTACACGCATACCGCTTCTGGAGTCTGCGCTCGGCGAAACGCGCCGGCATCTTGACGCGCGCGACGCTGCGTTCATGGATCTCCAGGCCACGGCCGACAGTCAGGCCGCCGCGCTGGAAGACGGCCGCGCCATCATGACTCAGCGCGCGCTCGAAGTGCAGCGCCTGCAGGCGCTGTTTCAGGAAGCCAGCGCCGCCAGTCGCGACCGCCGCGCCGATAGCGGGATTGAAGGCGATTTGGCGTTGCGGGCCGAAATCGAATCGTTGAAGGCGCGACTGGCCGAGCGGTCGGCTGTCATCGAGCGGCTGCAGAACGAAGCGGTCGCCCAGCCCCGCAATGTGTCAGCCTATTCCCACATTGAGGGTGGCGATGACACCATCGACACCTGGCGCGCCAGGGTGGCCGGCATGGCTGCGGAGATCCGCCTCTTGAACGAACGGCTGATCGCAAAAGGGCCCAATGGCGCGGCCTCGGCCTTACCGGACGGCGGCGTTACCGCCGAGCGCATGCAGCAGCTCCAGATCCAGTTGCGCGAGCAGACCGACGAGATCGCGCGGTTGCGCAACGAGGCCGATGCTGCGGTGCGGTCGGGGGACGCAGCGGCCAACGCCAGAGTGCGCGAATCAAAAATATGGCTGCGCGCGCGTATTGATCGCATCGAAGGCGAGCTGCAGAACGAGCGGGGCGCGGTCGCGCGGTTGCGTGCGGAACTGGCGGCCGGCAACGAACGGCTGGCGCGCCAGGCCTCGCAGTTCCGCGATGATCTGCGCCGTTTTGGCAATCGGCAATCGACGGGCGCGTCACAGGTCCTGCGTCGTCCCGACGCCGAGCGCGCGCGTGCCGCCGAGCCGCCCACCTATGGCCGCCGCGCGACCGACGACGTGGCGCTTCCGACAGGACGGCCCTCGCTGACGGCGCGCGCACGCGAAATGCAGCAGGCTTTGCAGGGACATTTCGGGATCGGCGGCGGCAAGGCGCCGATGGCGGTTGCAGTCAGTGTTCCGAGTGCAGATCATCAGTCAGCGGAAATTATTGCGGTTGCGCCCGACCCAGCCTCGAACGCGCCCGCTCAAGAGATCGCAAATCCGCCCCTCGTATCGACTGAAGCCGAACAGCCCCAGCGCACGCGGCTGCTTGAGCGCTTGCGCGGTTACGAACAGGCGTGATGGCGCCGGTTTGCGTGTGCGGAATACGCCGGCGGCGTAGGGGCGAGATTGAAGTCGCCAGCCCGCTTACCCTCGCGTCGCCAACACGCGCTGCTCGTTTCCTTCCAGCACCAGCGCGGTCAGCCGCCCTGAAAACACCGCTCCGGTATCGATCCCAATGCGGTGCGGCAAAAACTCGGGCGTCGCGGCGGGGGTATGGCCATGCACCACCATGCGGCCGAGGCTGCCCTGGTGGGATAAGAAGGGTTCGCGGATCCACATCAGGTCATGAGGATCCTGGTCGGGGATGGCCAGGCCCGGGCGAATTCCGGCATGCACGAACAGGTAGTCGCCGTAGGTAACGAACAATTTCAGCGTCTCAAAGAACATCCAATGCTTTGGCGGCACCAGCCCTTCGGTCTTGCGCGGATCGGCGCCGGCGGGATCGGGCGCGAGCGACGCCGTCATATAGGATTTCTGCGTGGCCATGCCGCCATTGCCGATCCAGAGCGGGAAGCGCTCCTCATCGGCCCAGGCGTCCAGCATCAGCCGTTCGTGGTTGCCCATAAGGAAGTCGGCCGGCATGTCAGGCGGCAGCCCTGTCAGCAGCCTTTCCACCACGCCGTGACTGTCCGGTCCCCGGTCCACATAGTCGCCCAGGAACACCAAGCGCGACTGCGCCGCCGGCCAGGCGCCAGCATCGGCATCGATCATGTCCAAAAGCTCGGCCAGCAAATCGTCGCGGCCATGGATATCGCCGACGGCATAGATGCGGGTCTGATCGGGCAGGGTGGTCACGGGAACGTTGGTCCAATACGCTGGAACAGGGATGGCGAAACGTCAGGGGACTTGCGTTGCTTTGCATTGTAACGAAATTTCGGCGACAATCATGATGCCCTGTGGATGATGCGTATCTTGCTGTGGATTGGCTGCGAAGTCGCGCTATCGCTCCAGGATCAATGTGGCGTGAAGGACCAAGCATGACGTTGGCGGGACCCGAGAGTGCAGCCGGCGCCGATATCATCGGCAGCGTAAAGCCGCGCGGCTGGGTCGTGTGTGGCTGGTTCACGCCCGACTACCGTCCCCTTGCCGAAACGCTGGCCAGCCAGCTTGCGACCCACGGCGCCCCGCACCATATCCTCGCCGCCGAGAAAACCGGCAGTTGGTCGCGCCAGATCCTGCGCAAGCCCAATATGGTGCAGCGCGCGATGCGCGAACATCCCAATGACGTCATCGTCTTCATGGATGTTGACTGCGAGGTGCGCGGGCCGCTGGACGATGTGGTGAAAACGCCGGCTGACCTGACCTGTTCGCTGTTTGTGAAGCGTCGCCGTGGTCGTCAACGCAACGACTTGTCGTCGCGCGTGATCGTGGTGCGGCCAACGCCGGGCGCCCATCAGTTGGTCAATCACTGGATCCAACAGTGCCAGGAGGCCAACAGCATCGCGCCAGAATTCGGCGACGAATGTGCGCTGATGGTGGCGCTCTCGCGCTGCACCTCGGCCAGTTGGTCCGCCATCGATCCGCGCTATGCCGGTCGCGAGCTGCCGCAAGCGCCCAAGGGCGCGATCATTGTGCACGACAGCGCGCATGAGGGTGCATCGCCCATGCGGAGGGTGCATCGGCACTTCAAGGCCTGGAAGCGGTCAGTGTTCGGCGCCACCACGCGCGATCTGGTGATCAAGTAGGACGTAAAAGACCTATTTGTCCGCCGCCATGTAGGGCGAGTAGCCGCGCGTGTTCTCGTCGATGTCCAGTTTTTGCGACAGCCCTGGGCTGGCCCGATCCGCGCAGGCATTGCGTGGGCAGGTGCGGCAGGACACGCCGATGGGCGTGACGATCTTGGGATCGTCCAACTGGAGACCATCGGCATAGACAATGCTTCGCGCGTGATGGATGGCGCAGCCAAGCCCGATGGCCTGGGTTTCCACGCGCCGCTGCAACCCGCGCCGCTCCCCGCCCTGGCGGCCGGACGAGACCGTCCGCGCGACGCAGAAGTAGCTCGGACCCTCCGGCATCTGGCTGACGGCCACGCGCAACATGCCGGGGGTAGCGAAGGCATCGTAGACGTTCCAACGCGGGCAGGCGGCGCCAAAGCGCGCCATCTGGATGCCGCTTGCCGAGAAGCGTTTTGAGATGTTTCCCGCAATATCGACACGGATGAGATGGAACGGGATGCCTTCGTCGCCGGGGCGGCGCAGCGTCGTGAGGCGATGGCAGGCCTGTTCGAAGGATGCGCCGAAACGGGCCTGCAGCACGTCGAGATCGTAACGCGATGTGCGAGCCGCCTCGATGAAACGTCCGTAAGGCATCATGACAGCGGCGGCGAAGTAGTTCGCCAGCGCAGAACGGGCCAGCGCCTCGGAGCCGGGCGAAGTGAGCTTTCCGGCCGCGAGCAGGTCCAGTTGCGGGCGATGCGCGAGAAACGCGATCTGATGCGCGAGCTGAAAGATACGGCCTGGCTGAGCCAGCAGTTCGCTGATTTCGAGCCGGCGCGTGAGCGGATTGTACGAGCGCAGAAGATTGGGCATGCGTTCGGCCGGCACGATCTCGACTTGTACGGCATAACGCTGCGCCAGCACACGGATCAGGTCCGGTTGCAGCGTGTGCACCGCAATGTCGTTCTCCTGCCAGAGTTTTTCCGCCGCGCGCTCCAGGTCGGGAAAGTGATTGAGCCGCTGCTGAATGAAATCGCTGACTTCTTCGGACGGCAGCACGGCCAGACTGGCCTCGGATTTGGTGTCGCCTCCGGCATTGTGGCCGCCGAGGGAGTGCGATCGATAGAGGGCCAACAGCGCGTGCCCGACCGCCGGCAGCGTCGCCACCAGCTCGCGCACGTCGCTGGCCTTGACGTCGTGCTCTTCGAACACGGGATCGGAGAGCGCTTCCATCAGGTCCGAGGTCAACCGCTCGTCATCGCCCGCCCCGCTGAGCGTGCCGATGTCGATTTTCAGCTTGTCCGCGATTTGCAGCAGCACGCGCGCGGTGACGGGCCGCCGGTTGCTCTCGATGAGATTGAGGTAGCTGGGGGAGATGCCGAGTTCTGCGGCCATCTGAGCTTGGGTCAGGCGCCGCTCCTGGCGCAGCCGCCGCAGTTTTCCGCCGATCTGGATGGGTGTCATGGCGTCCTCCGGTGTCAGGCACTTACGTCTTCGTAAGTGCCTGACACCCAGTTCCTTGCCGAATCGGCAACCTGCAAACGACTGGGTGTCAGGCACTTGTGAAGAACAAGTTCCTGACACCGAGAATCTGTAACTTAATTTACAATTGACAAAACTGCAAGAGTCGTTCTGTCATCGAATTACACGATTTCCGCAGCGCACTCAAACGCATCTTGCACTGCACCACAGACTCCCGCATCATTCATCTTGTAAATCGATGTAAATGACAGCGCACAGACGCAACAGACATTGACAGGGAAACTGGGGTCATGATGCAGAACACCACATATTCGCAAAGCAAGACGGGCGTGAAGCGCGATTACACCACCGAGGACGTGCGCCGCCTGAAGGGCTCGGTGCAGATCGAGCACACGCTCGCCAGGCTCGGCGCCGCCCGCCTGCGCAAGCTTCTCGCCGAAAAACCGTTCGTACGCTCGCTCGGCGCCATGACCGGCAACCAGGCCGTGCAGCAGGTCAAGGGCGGGTTGGACGCCATCTATCTCTCCGGATGGCAGGTCGCCGCCGACGCCAACAACGCCGGCCAGATGTATCCCGACCAGTCGCTTTACCCGTCCTCGTCCGTCCCCGAGGTGGTCAAGCGCATCAACAACGCTCTTATGCGCGCCGACCAGATCGCGACCATGGAAGGCGGCGACGACACCTATTGGATGGCGCCCATCGTCGCCGATGCCGAAGCCGGGTTTGGCGGGCCGCTGAACGCGTTCGAACTGATGAAGAGCATGATCGAGGCCGGCGCCGCGGGCGTTCACTTCGAGGACCAACTGGCGTCGGAAAAGAAGTGCGGCCATCTGGGTGGAAAGGTGCTGGTGCCGACGCAGACATTCATCCGCACCCTGAACGCCGCCCGGCTCGCCGCCGACATCTCGGGCACCGATTCGCTCGTCGTCGCCCGTACCGACGCCCATTCGGCCACGCTCATCACGTCGAACATCGACGACTACGACGCGAAATGGATCGATGGCAAGCGCACGGCGGAAGGCTTCTATCACCTCAAGCAAGGCAACCACCACTCGGTCGAGCACGCCATCGCGCGCGGGCTGGCGTATGCGCCCTATTCCGACCTGGTGTGGTGGGAGACCTCCACCCCCGACCTCGGCGAAGCGCGCGAGTTCGCCGCTGAAATGGCCAAAAAACATCCCGGCAAAATGCTCGCCTACAACTGCTCGCCGTCCTTCAACTGGCGCTCGAAACTCGATCCCAGCACCATCGAGACGTTCCAGGAGCAACTCGGCGCGCTCGGCTACCGCTTCCAGTTCGTGACCCTGGCCGGCTTCCACGCGCTCAACCTCTCGATGTTCGAACTGGCGCGCGGCTACTCCAAGCGCGGCATGGGCGCTTACTCCGAAATGCAGGAGCGCGAGTTCGCCGCCCAGAGCCAAGGCTTCACCGCCGTGCGCCACCAGCGTGAAGTCGGCACCGGCTATTTCGACGCCGTGGCCATGGCCATCTCGGCCGGAAAATCTTCGACCACCGCAATGCACGGCTCGACCGAAACCGAGCAGTTCCGCTCCCGCCTTATCGCAGCAGAGTGACCCCCTTCAAGCCATCAGGAGACCTACCATGCAGCAGCAATATTGGGTGATCGGCGCCGACTACCAGGACATGAAGTTTTCCGAGGTGATTGACGGCACCTCGCAGGTGATGGGCCCGTTCCGCGAGTATCGCGAGGCCGCCTCCGTCTGGCGCGAGCAGGCCATGGCCACGCGCTACCGGGCGACCACGCGTTTTACGATTGTGGTCAACGCACCGGCTTGAACCAGTGGGCTTGAGTCGCACCGGCCTGATCGCGCCCCAAGCGCATCCCCCTCAGTTCCAGTGCGTTTGCCTCTCTGGCGTTGTGGCCCTAAGGTCTGCGCCAGAGAGGTATTTCCATGCGCAAAACGATAGGTGACGCCGTCAAGACGGCGATGAAGGCGGGCGAAAAAACGCGCCTTGGCACGCTGCGGCTGATCAGCGCCAAAATCAAGGATGCCGACCTGGCCGCTCAAGGCGCCGGCAAGAATGAGGCCACGGCGGGCGAATTGGTCGAAGTGCTGGCCCGAATGGTCAAGCAGCGCCGCGAATCGATCGATCAGTTCACCAAGGGCAAACGGCCCGATCTGGTCGAGCAAGAGCAGGCCGAGATCGTGATCATCGAGGAATACTTGCCCCAGGGCCTCAGCGCCGCCGAGACCGGCGAGGCCATTTCAGCGCTGATCAAGGAAACCGGCGCCGCGACCGTTAAGGACATGGGCAAGGTGATGGGGCTGCTGAAGGAGCGCTATGCTGGGCGGATGGATTTTACGGCGGCCAGCGCGGCGGTGAAGGCGAAGCTGTCGGGTGGGTGAGGGGTGATGGGGGTCGCCGACACGCACCCCAGTTCGCGGCTGACGGCTTGGTGGCTCAGCAACCAGCGTCTGGCGAGCGACGCAATGGACTAGTCGATCCTGCGCCAAGGACCAACAAGCTGTAACGGTCTTGATCTCTTTGCGTCGGCACGAGGTCGAGGGTCGCGCGGATGGACGATGATCGCTCGTGACCGGTCGTCGTTGGGCACTGGCGGTGCCTAGTACTACGGAATTCGCCCGGCGATCTTCCACAATTGCTGCAGCGCCACCAGCGGCAGGTAGATTGCCAGCCCGGCACTCATGCTAACCAACGATGCCAACGAGTACCACCATAGCGCGATGTCTGGTGAAGTGATCGGCATCGTTTGGCGTATCACCAGCTCGGGGCTTGCTAGAGCGGAGAACCCAACGATGATCCAAGAGGCGAAAACCCCGATGAAGAACAAGTGGGCACCATGACGTAAGATTTGAATCGGACCGGGCGCGCGGTTCTCATCGTCTATCGTCCTGCCAAAAAGGCAGGCGGCTGACAACACCACTCCAACGAGCGGAAACATGTAACCAGTCAAGCGTAGAACCGCTGATCCAAAAATGCTGCGAACGTCGGCTCCAATCGCTGGCGGCGGCAAATCAGTGAGCAGATAGCAGTACGCTGTTGAGACAACACCTAGTGCAATGTGAATCAACAGGACGAAAGCTTCAACCTGCTTGTATGGCGGCAGTGCCAGGCTTTGCGACAACCAGTCTTCGGCTCGCTTCGAAATGAACTGCCCCACAAACAGCAACACTGAAGCTGCAAGTAGCCACGGAAGCAGCTTCGGATCTAGGAGGGCCTTCAAGACTTCGGACATGCATCCGGATAATTGTTCAGTATGGCCACACTGTGTTCAGTTGCATCCGTCCACAGACAGATTTGCGTAATGGCCTCGCCCTCGCAGAGTCGGATCAGCTGTCGAATAGCTCTGCTCAAGTCGCTGGCGACGAGTTTGAGATCGCCCGCGACTTCTCAAGCAAGCTATTGCGAACTCAATTCACAACAGGCGGCGTTGCTGGACTTACGTCGTTTCGGGTGTCTGAGCCGCCATGTAATTGGACTCGCGCCGCACGGCTCGGTTACAAGGACGCATGGTTCGAAGATCCAGACTCACAACGCTGCGGTTCATCCCGGCCCAGCTCTGCCTCGCCGCGACCCTCCTTGCCGGATGCACCGGCGCGGACCCAAAGTCCAACTTCGCTCTGCCGTCGGTGCCGTACCTCGCCGGCACCGCTGGCGCCGCCCGCGCCGAGAACAAGGCCACCGTCCTGGTCTCGGCGTCCATCGCCGGGCTCACGTGCGCGGAAAGCCGCATCACGTTGGCGCGCGCCGACGGGGCCGGGTTCAAGACGTTTGGCGTGCTCGAAATCAACAGCCAGTTCGGCGGCGGGGCGGCGGCGGGCGTCACGGACCTTGATCCCGGCGCGTATCACATTGTCTCGGTCGCCTGCCGAAATGGGGCCAACGTGGTCGCCGTGACTGCGACGCCGGATGCCGCAACGCCGCCCGATCCCGTGCCGTGGCAACCCAAGCATTGGGCCAATTCGCTGGCCGCCTTCACGGTTCCGAGCGGCGACGTGCTGGACGTGGGGCAACTGACGTTTACGCCCGAAAAGGTGAAGGGTTTCAGCGCTGGGATCGACAAGCGCAGGGCCCTGGCCTCGGTCGCGCTCTCGAGCGGCGCGGCGCTGGCCGAAACGCTGCGGTTGCATCCCGAAATCGCCGCCAATCTGCATTCCGGGCCCATGGCGCTGCTCGCCGCCGGTCCCGTCACGATCGCCAAGTGCCGTCTGGACGCGCCGGCCCGGGCGCTGCCAACTGATGGTTCTTCGCATCTGCCCGATATCGTGGCGCAGAACCCCGAGGCCGCCCCGATCATCGCTGATTTCGCCACCCCGTTGCGCGACGCCAATCGCTGCGTGCCGGAGGGCAAGACGCAGGATAAGGTGCTGTCCGCCGTGGCAGGGGCAGCTGCTGCGGCCGGCGTGAAGGCGCCGTGACGACCGCACCAAAAGCGATGTGGGTACATCCGTGAGGACGTAGGGGCGAGACTTGTATATGACCGGTGATCGGCAATCGCGGGCCCCTGTTATGTCGACAGTCGGGCAGGACAAGTCTCGCCCCTACGCCACTGGCACCGGACTTCAATCCGTAGGCGTCTCGCGATTTGCGGAGGAAATAGCGTTTATTTACAAGAGTTTGATGATAAAAATGAGACGTACTTTAACACGTTGTTAGATGATTCCCCCTGATTGTGCTCATGAATTCGCAATCCAGCAGGACTGCGGCGGGGCAGGACGCTGTGGCGGCGTCCGAAACATCATTTCGGCACAAGGGGACACTTCACGATGGCACTTCCGACAGTGGCGCTGGCGCTCGACACCGGTTCGCACAACGACGACGGCGTGACCAGGGACGGAACGGTCTCTGTTGTTGTCGATCCATTGTCGGACTCATGGCGCTACTCGGTCGATGGCGTTTGGACGGTTGGGACTGATTTCACGTTCGTCGTCACAGGCGATCAAATGCACAACGTCATCGTCGAACAGACCATCGCTGGCGATGTCACCACATCGGAGACGCTGACCTTTACCCTCGACATGTCGGAGCCGGCGGCGCCCGGCATTGCCCTCGCCAACGACAGCGGCATCAGCCAGACCGACAACATCACCGTTGATGGCACGGTCAACGTCACCGGCATCGAAGGTGACGCGACTTGGCAGTACAAGGTCGACACCGACGTCGAATGGACCACGGGCTCTGGCGCCATCACGGTCACCGGCGAAGGCGACCACACCGTCATCGTGCGCCAGACCGATCTCGCTGGCAATGTGTCGGCCGAGAACACGCTCAACCTGACCGTCGATACGATTGCTCCGACCACGGCCCCGGTGCTCGCTCTGGCGGCCGACACCGGCTCCAGCCCCACCGACGGCGTCACGAGAAACAACACCATCAACGTCACCGGTCTGGATGCCGGCGCGACCTGGAAATACTCCTTCGACGGCACGACCTGGGTCGACGGCGAAGGCGGCAGCCTGCTGTTGCCGGCGGACGATACGTATACGGTTTCCGTCAAGCAGCTCGATGCGGCGGGCAATGAGTCGCCGGTCGCAACGCTGGATGTGACGTTGGACACTGGCGCACCTGGCGCCCCGGCCATCGCGCTGGCGCTGGATTCCGGCAGCAGCAACAGCGACGGCGTCACCACCAACGGCGAGATCCACGTCACTGGCCTGGAAGCCGGCTTGGCCTGGGAAGTCTCGATCGACGACGGCGTGAGCTACAATCCGCTCGTCGATTCGACCTTCACGCTGGCCGAGGGCGCCGACCAGCACGTTTTCGTGCGCCAGACCGACCTCGCCGGCAATGGGACTGAAAGCGCGGAGCTGATCGTCACGGTCGACAACACCGCTCTGGCCCCCACGCTCTCCCTCGCCAGCAACAGCGGCGATCCGGGCGATAGCCTCACCAACAGCGGCCTGATCAATGTCGCCGGCCTCGAAGCGGGCGCGACCTGGCGCTACGCGATCGACGGTGACGATGCCGTCACCGGCACTGGCAGCAGTTTTTCTGTCACCGGCGACCGCGCCCACAGCGTCATCGTTCAGCAGACGGATCTTGCCGGCAATGTCTCGGTCGTCTCCGACACCTTAAGCTTCACCCTCGACGCCACCGCTCCCAATGCGCCGACGGTCACGCTCGACACCGACAGCGGCAGCAGCAGCAGCGACGGCGTCACCAACATCAACACCATAACGGTTGGCGGCATCGAAGCCGGGGCGACCTGGCGCTACACCGTCGACAACGGCTCCAACTGGTCGGTAGGGGTGAGCGCAATCATCGCGTTGGCCGATGGCGACGGGCTCTACCAAATCAGGGTCGAGCAGACCGACGCCGCCGGAAACGCCACCACATCGGACACGCTGACCGTTACGCTCGATACGGTCGCCGTCGCTCCCGCAGTCAATCTGGTCCAGGACACCGGCAACGACGCCGACTCCATCACCAGCAACCCCAATCTCATCGTCAGCGGACTTGAAGCTGGCGCTACGTGGACCTATTCGGTCAACGGCGGCACGGACACGCCCGGCGCCGGCGATGGACTGATCACGCTTGGTAGTGACGGCGGCTACACGGTTCTCGCCACGCAGACCGACCTTGCCGGCAACACGTCCGGCGTCGGGCTCAGGGATCTTGCCCTCGACACGCTCTCCCCGACCAAAGCGACGCTCACGCTGGACGTGGACACCGGCAATCCAACAGACGGCGTCACGACGAATGGGAGCATCACCGTTTCCGGCCTCGAAGACGGCGCGACCGTTGAGTACACGGTCGATGGCGGCGAGAGCTGGGCGACGCTGATCGGCACCACGATCACGGCGGATCTTTTCAACCCCAGCGACGTGATGGTTCGTCAAACCGACGTGGCGGGCAATGTCTCGACCTCCGATAGTCTGCATGTCGTGGTCGACAACGAAGCTCCCGATTTCGTGTCGCTGGCCTTGGCCGATGACACGGGTACCAGCGGCGACCTGCTCACCAAAGTTGGCGCGGTCTCCGTCACCGGCCTCGAACCAGGCGCAACCTTGACCTATACGGTTGACGGCGTGGCCGGCGCCGGACCCATCCTGGTCACTGGCGATGGCGATCACACCGTCATCGTCGAGCAAGTGGACGGCGCTGGCAACATGTCGGCCGCCACCACGCTGAGCTTCACGATCGATACGACGGCGCCCACGCCCGCCACCATCGCGCTGGACACCGATACCGGCAGCAGCGACAGCGACCTCATCACCAGCCAGGGCGCCATCACGGTCAGTGGCCTCGAGTTGGGGGCGACATGGATCTATTCCATCGACGATGGCGCGAACTGGTCCGAACCCGCTTTGGTCACGGCCGATGGCCAGCCGATCTCCATCAGCGGTCTGGCCGACGGCGAGCATCACGTCATCGTCAGCCAGACGGACGTGGCCGGCAACACGTCCGACAGTGAGATCATTGTCACGCTCGACACCAGCACCAATGCCCCGGTGATCACGCTCGTCGAAGATACCGGCATATCCGGTGGCGACCTCATCACCAGCAACCGCCACATCGCCATCAGCGGCCTCGAGGCCGGCGCAACCTGGACCTATTCGGCCAGCAGTGGCGCCGTTCGCGACGGCGACACCCTCACGCTCGATACCGATGGGTTCCAAACCATCACCGTTGTGCAGACCGATCTTGCCGGCAACACGTCAAGCGGATCGCTGGACCTGATCCTCGACACCCACGCCGCCGCTCCTGTCGTGGCGCTTGACGTCGATTCCGGCAGCAGCGGCAGCGATCATCTCACAAACAACGGCACGGTGATCGTCAGCGGCCTAGAAGACGGTGCCAGCTGGACCTATACGGTCAACGGTGGCGCGCCCCAGGTCGGCGAGGGCCCAATCGCCGTCAGCGACGATGGCGACTATAGCGTCGTCGTTCAGCAGACGGATCTTGCCGGCAATCTCTCGGCCGAAAGCGCCCTGACCTTCACACTCGACACCGTGTCGCCCGACGCCCCGACTGTGGCTTTCGAGACCGATACCGGCGGCAATCCGTCCGACGGTCTCTCCAATCTTGATGTGGTCAAGGTCTCGGGTCTGGAAGCCGGCGCCACCTGGCAATATAGGATCGACGATGGCGATTGGACCCCCGGCAGCGGCGACACCTTCTCGCTCGGCGGCGACGGCTACTATGTCGTGCAGGTGCGCCAGACCGATGCCGCCGGCAATCTGTCGACGGACTCATCCCTGACCACACTGGTGGTTGACCAGACCGCTCCGGACGCGCCCATAGTTGGGCTCGCCGTCGACACCGGCAGCAGCGGCATCGACTTGCTGACCCAGAACGGCACGGTCAACGTTTCGGGTCTGGAAGATGGCGCCACCTGGCAGCATTCGGTGAACGGCACGGACTGGACCGACGGGATCGGCGCCAGCTTCACCGTCACTGGCGAGGGCGATCATACCGTCTTTGTGCGTCAGATCGATGTGGCCGGCAACGCCACCGCGACGCCCGCCAGTCTTGCGTTCACCATCGACACGACGGCTCCGGCAACGCCCGTTCTCGAACTGGCGTCCGACACCGGCAGCAGCGCCACCGACGGCATCACCAAGACCGGCTCGATCAACGTCGGCGGCCTGGTCGACGGACTGACATGGGACTCCTCAACCGACGGCGGCGACACCTGGAACGCATTCGACGGCCCGACGCTGGAACTGGGCAACAGCACGTTCGATGTTCAGATCCGCCAGACCGACGCCGCCGGCAATACAGCGACGTCCGACACGCTGCACGTCGTGGTCGACAACACGGCGCCCGTTGCGCCGGGGGCGGTGCTCGCACTCGATAGCGGCACGCCTGGCGACGGGCTCACCAACGACGGGACCCTCAACATCACCGGCCTGGAGACCGACGCTACTTGGCAATACAATTCCGACGGCGGCGAAACCTGGGCGCTTGGCACTGGCACAACCCTGCCGTTCGAGACGGCGGGCAATCATTGGACATTTCTTCAGCAGACGGATCTTGCCGGCAACACGTCGGTCACGTCGCCGCAATTCAGTGTGACCGTCGACAAGACGGCGCCGACGGCTCCGCTCCTGGCGCTCGCAGACGACAGCGGCGCATCCAACAGCGATGCCCTCACCAATGTCGGCACGGTCACTGTGACCGGCCTTGAGGAGGGCGGCACGTGGGAATACTCTTTCGGTGGTGATGTTTGGATCGAAGGCGCCGGCAGCAGCATTGCCGTAACAGGCGATGGCGACCACACCGTGACCGTCCGCCAGACGGACGCTGCGGGCAATCTCTCGGACCCAACTGTTCTCACTGTGACGATCGACGCTACGGCCCCGAACGCTCCGTCCGTGACCTTGGCGAACGACAGCAATAGTGCCGGCGATCTCATCACCACCAGCGGCGTCATCGCCGTTGCCGCGATCGAGGCCGGGGCGACCTGGGCCTATTCCACCGATGGCGGCGATATCTGGACGCCCGGCAGCGACGGCGGCTTCGAAGTCACGGGTGAAGGCGCGCACAGCGTGCTGGTCCAACAGACCGATGTCGCTGGCAATGTCTCGACCAGCAGCGCGCTGACTTTCACGATCGACACGACGGCCCCCGAGACGGCGCCTGTGCTGGCGCTCGCCAACGACAGCGGCACGTACGACACTGACAATCTCACCAACAACGGCACGATCAACGTCTCGGGTCTTGAAGACGGCGCCAGCTGGCAGCACTCCGTCAACGACACGGACTGGACGGACGGGACCGGCACGAGCTTCACCGTCTCTGGCGAAGGCGAGCACACAGTCTACGTGCGTCAGCTCGACCTTGCCGGCAATCCCTCAGCCAGCCAGTCGCTAACCTTCACGCTCGACACCATGGCTCCGTCCACGACCAATATCTATCTGCAAGCGGACACGGGCACTCTCAGTGACGGCATCACCCGCGTTGGTGAAGTGGCTGTCGACGGCATCGTGACGGACTCGAGCTGGGACTACAGCGCCGACGGCGGCCTGGATTGGACGCCAGGCTCAGGGTCAAGCGTCACTCTCACCGGCGAGGGCGCGCACGACGTCATCGTCCGCCAGACCGATTTGGCCGGCAACTCCGCCCAAACGGCGAACCTGCATTTCGTCATCGACACCATGGCGCCGACAGCGGCAACGCTGACTCTGGCTCAGGATTCAGGCGTGGACGGCGACGGCTTGACCAACAACGGTCTCGTCAACGTCAGTGGCTTGGAGGACGGGCTTGCCTGGCAGTATTCCACCAACGGCGGCACAGATTGGTCTGACGGCAGCGACTCAAGCTTCACTGTCGAAGGTGAGACCGCACACACCCTGTTGGTCCAGCAGACCGACGGTGCGGGCAATCAAACGGTGTCCGGCCAGCTGGCCATGACGCTCGACGTGACCAACCCTGGCACGCCGTGGGTTGCGCTCAACGCCGACACAGGCAGCGACGATACCGATCACATCACCCGCGATGGCGTGGTCCAGATCGGTGGCATCGACGCGGACGCCACCTGGGAGTACCAGTCCGACGCTACCGAAGGTTGGACGACCGGCGTCGCCACCAGCATCGCCTTCGCAACCGATGGCCCGCATTGGATCCAGGTGCGCCATACCGACGCCGCCGGCAATTTGACGACCGGCGACAGGCTTGATTTCACGCTCGATACGCTTGCTCCAGATGCGCCTAGCCTTGCTGTCGCCACCGATAGCGGCGCGGCCGGCGACAACATCACCAATGCCAGCGACATCAACGTGTCGGGCCTCGATCCGGCCTCGACCTGGGAATACTCCACCGACGGCGACGCGTGGCACGTCGGCGGCGGCGGCAGCGACACCGGCGTCTTCGGCTTGTCCGGCGACAACACCTATGACGTTCGCGTGCAGCAGACCGATCTGGCCGGCAATACATCTGCGCTGGGGACGCTGCATGTCGTCCTCGACCAGACCGCGCCCGCCGCGCCGACCTTGTCGCTCGCCAACGATACCGGCGACGCTGGCGATGGCATCACCAACGACGGCACTGTCAATGTCGGTCTCGAAGCCGGCGCGACCTGGGAATACGCCTTCGACGGCGTAACATTTGAGGCGGGCGCTGGCTCCAGCCTGACCGTCATTGAAGAAGGCCTCTACAACATCGTCGCCCACCAGACCGACGTGGCCGGCAATCTCTCGGGAGACTCGACCGCCTTCTCCTTCATCCTCGACAGCGGCATCGCCGCCACCCCGGTGCTGACGCTGGTCAACGACACCGGCATCAATGATGCCGACGGCGTCACCTACGACAGCACCATGAGCATCGCCGGCCTGGAGCCGGGCGCCCATTGGAACTATTCGACCGACAACGGGGTCAATTGGATCCCCGGCAACGCCGGCAATACGTTCACGTTGGATGCGGGTGGCGCGCACACCGTCATCGTCCGCCAGACCGACGCGGTCGGCAACATATCGCTGAACTCGAACGCCGTGTCGTTCACGTTCGATCATTCCGCCCCTGAACCGCTGTCAGTGGCGCTGGCCGCCGATACCGGCATCGACGGCGCAGATGGAGTCACCAAGGAGGGTTCGCTCACCGTCAGCGGCTTCGAAGCCGGCGCGACCTGGAAGTATTCCACCAACGGCGGAACGGATTGGGCCGAAGGCAGCGGCTCGACGATTGCTCTGTCATCGGATGGAACCTATGACGTCACGGTCCAACAGACCGACGCGGCCGGCAATGTCTCGACGGCCCCGGCAGCGCTGCATGTGGTGCTCGATACGATGGCGCCAGCGGCGCCAACAATGGCGCTCGCCCTCGACAGCGGCATCAACGCGAGCGACCATCTCACCAACACCGGCACGGTCATCGTCTCCGGCCTGGAAGCGGGCGCCATCTGGGAATACGACCTCGACGGCGGCGAGAACTGGACGGCGGGGACGGGCAACAGCGTGACCCTGACGGACGGCACAGACCACACCGTTTATGTTCGCCAGACCGATGCCGCCGGCAATATGACGTATGCATCCGGCCTGTTCAGCTTCACGCTCGATACATCGGCGCCTGACTATCCGACCCTCGCATTGACCACCGATACCGGCGTCAGCGCCACCGACCACGTCACCCGCAACGGGCAGCTCGACATCTCGTGGGTCGAGGCCAACGCCAGTTGGGACTACTCGACAGACAACGGCGCGCATTGGGCCGCGGGCAGCGGCTCGAGCCTGACGCTCGGCGACGACGGGCCCTACGACGTATTGGTCCACCAGACCGACGCGGCCGGCAACACCTCGGCGGACTCGCCCGCTCTGCACGTGGTTGTCGACACAGCGGTCGCCAAGCCCTCGCTCAGCCTGGCGTCCGACACCGGCGTCAGCACCAGCGACGGCATCACGTCAGGGCATATTGTCAACGTCACCGGCATCGAAAGCGGCGCCAGCTGGCAGTACACGACCGATGGCACGAGTTGGACTGACGGCAGCGGATCGAGCATCGATCTGGGGGCGGACGGAACCTACGATGTGGCGGTCAAACAGACCGACGTGGCTGGCAACGTTTCGGCAAACTCCGCCAGCTTGCATGTGGTGGTCGACGCCATGGCTCCGGCAACTCCGAGCCTGGCTCTCGAAGCCGACACCGGCAGCAACGGTGGCGACGGCGTCACCAGCAACAGCGTGGTGACAGTTTCCGGCATCGAGGCGAACGCGGCCTGGCAATATTCCGTCAACGGCGGCAGCTTTGTCGCCGGCAGCGGGTCGTCGCTCAATCTCGGCGGGGACGGCATTTATGACGTTACCGTCAAGCAGACCGACCAAGCCGGCAACGTCTCGGGAAGCCCGATGGCCTTGCACGTGGTGGTCGACAAGACCGTCGCCACGCCCGGACTTGCCCTCGCGGTCGACACGGGCTCGTCCGCTAGCGACGGTGTTACGAGCAACCACACGATCAATGTCAGCGGCCTGGAGAGCGGCGCAGCCTGGCAGTATTCGCTGAACAGCGGCGCGATGCAGCAGGGCAGCGGCTCCACCATCACTCTTGGGGCAGACGATACCTACAACATCGTCGTCGAGCAGACCGACGTCGCCGGCAACGTGGCCACCTCTCAGGCGCTGAGTGTGACGCTTGACACCAGCGCACCGGCCACGCCTGGCTTGACGCTGAACGTCGATGACGGCGCCCCGGGCGATGGCGTCACCACCAATGGCGCGGTCACCGTATCGGGCATCGAGAGCGGCGCCAGCTGGCAGTACTCGATCGACAACGGCGTCCATTGGACGGCCGGCACGAGCACGACCTTGGCCAACGTGGCCGACGGCCTCTACGACATCAAGGTCCAGCAGACGGACCTGGCGGGCAACGCATCGTCCGTATCCAGCGCCCTGCATTTCATCGTGGACAATGGCGCACCCGTTGCCCCCGGCCTGGCTTTGGCGACGGATAGCGGAACGGCCGGCGACGGCGTCACCAACGCCGCTACTGTCAACGTCACGGGCCTCGAAGCCGGCGGCGCCTGGGAGTACTCGACCGACAACGGCAGCAGCTGGTCGAACGGCAACGGCACGAGCTTCTCGCTCGGCGCCGATGCCGCCTACGACGTAAAAGTCCGCCAGACCGACGCGGTGCTCAACGTCTCCCCCGCCTCCGCCGCCCTGCACGTCGTGCTGGACACGGCGGCTCCGTCCGCTCCCGCAGCAGCACTCGCCGCCGATACCGGCACGGCTGGCGACGGCATCACCAGCAACCACACGGTCAATGTGTCGGGCATCGAAACCGGCGCCAGCTGGCAGTATTCGACCAACAACGGCACGACCTGGACCGCTGGCGGCGGCGCTGGCCTGGCGCTGGGTGTTGACGGAATCTACGACATCAAGCTCCAGCAGACCGATGTTGCGGGTAACACGTCGGCGGTTTCTTCAGCGCTGCATGTGGTCCTGGACTCGACGGCCCCGGTCGCAGCGTCGCTGGCGCTCGCCACCGATAGCGGCACGGCTGGTGACGGCGTCACCAACCTGGGTACGGTCAACGTGACGGGACTGGAGGCAGGCCTCGGCTGGCAATATTCGACCGACGGTGTGACCTACCAGGCCGGCAGCGGCACGGCGATCGCTCTGGGTGCTGACGGCGCTTATGACGTGAGCGTCCGCCAGACCGACCTCGCCGGCAATGTCACAACGTCCAGCGCCCTGCACGTTGTGCTGGACGCCACGGCGCCGACCGCAACCTCGTTGGCGCTCGCCACCGACGGCGGCACGGCAGGCGATGGCGTCACCAATGTCGGCACGGTCAACGTGACGGGACTGGAGGCTGGTCTCGGCTGGCAATATTCGACCGATGGCACAACGTATCAGGCCGGGAGCGGAACGTCGATTGCTCTGGGCACGGACGGCACCTACGACGTGAGCGTCCGCCAGTCCGACCTCGCCGGCAATGTCACAACGTCCAGCGCCCTGCATGTGGTGCTGGACGCCACGGCCCCGTCGGCCCCCTCGTTGGCGCTCGCGGCCGACACCGGCACGGCCGGCGACCACGTCACCAGCAACGGCACGGTCAATGTGTTGGGGCTGGAAGCTGGCGCAAGCTGGCAGATTTCCAACGATGGCGGGGTCAACTGGACCGCTGGCAGCGGCTTTAGCTTTACGCTGCCGTCGAACGGTACGCACGACGTGATCGTGCGCCAGACCGATACAGCCGGCAACACATCGTCAGCGTCCAGCACACTCAACGTCGTGCTGGACAAGGCCGCACCCTCGGCGCCGGTCTTGGCGCTCGCAGCCGACACCGGCAGAAGCGCCAGCGATGGCGTGACCAGCAACGGAGCCTGGCTGGTTTCGGGCCTGGAGCCAGGGGCAACCTGGCAGTACACCACCGATGGCGGCGCGACCTGGACGCTCGGCAGCGGAACCGGCCTAACGTTCGGCGCTGATGGCACGTTCAACGTCGCCGTGCGCCAGACGGACGTGGCGGGCAACGTTTCAGCGCCTTCGCCGATCGTCACGATGGTGCGCGATGCAACGGCCGCCGCGGCTCCGGCCTTGGCGCTCCTGGTCGATAGCGGGACTGCCGGCGATGGCGTCACCGACAACGGCACGATCACGGTCTCGGGCCTCGAGGCGGGCGCCCTGTGGGAGTATTCCACCGACAACGGCGCGACCTGGGGTCTGGGCAGCGGCGCCAATCTGGTGATCGCCACCGATGGCGCGTATGACGTGATCGTGCGTCAGACTGATCTTGCCGGCAATATCTCGGCAAGCTCCTCGCCGCTGCATGTCACGCTGAGCACGTCCTCCACCACCGGCGGCACGGGCAACGACACCATCTCCGGCACGGCAGGCGCGGACCTGGTGACGGCGGGCGATGGCGACGACACGGTCGCCGGGTTCAGCGGCGCCGATACCGTCAACGGCGGCAACGGCGTAGATACTCTGACGCTGACGGGCTCCTCGACCGACTTGGACGGGGCGACCGACGATCAGCTGACCGGCGTGGAAATCATCGACGCCACCCATTCGGCCGTCGGGGTGACGATCAACCTGCATTTGCAGAGCGACGGCTTCAAGGTGTCCGGCAGCGGCTTCGACGACAAGGCGACTGGCAGCTCCGGCAACGACACGATCAACGGCCGTGCCGGCAATGACGCGCTGGCCGGTGGCGCGGGCAACGACAAGCTGAACGGCGGCGCCGGCAAAGATACCCTCAGCGGCGGCGCGGGCGGCGACGTGCTGAACGGTGGCGTGGCCAACGACACCCTCGCCGGTGGAGCAGGCAACGACACGCTGTTCGGCGGCGCAGGAGCCGACAAGCTCTCGGGCGGGGCGGGCAACGACCGCCTGCGCGGCGACGCCGGCAACGACATGCTGACAGGTGGCGCGGGCAACGACCGCTACATCTACACCACGGTGCACTTCGGCAAGGACGTGATCCGCGACTTCGGCGACGTGGCCGGCAACCAGGACATTATCCAGGTCTCGAAGGCGATTTACGCGGACTACGCAGCCGTCCAGGCCCACATGCACCAGGTCGGCGCGGATGTGCTGATCGGCGATATTGGCGGGGCGGATACGATCCTGGTCAAGCACATGACGGTGGCCGCACTCGACAGCCACGACTTTGTGCTGGTGTAAGGACGCGTTGACGGGGGCGGGCGGCGAAGGCGGCCCGCTCGGACAAAAACTCCGTATGCACGAACGGCGTGTCCTAAGCGGCGCGCCGTTCGACATGTCTGACGGCGCACCGGCTATCAATCGACCCTCAGTATTCATCAGAAATTAGCGGGCGGCCAGCTATGCTCGATGCGAAGTCGTGAGCGCTGTCCGCGCGCGGTTAGCCGCGGTGGAGTGCGTCATGACGATTGAGCTGGTTGCCGGCACGTCGCCGTTCGATCCGAACCATGTCTGGAGTTCTGGTGGCCTTGTGTCTAGCGATGGCCGCTATGTCGCCTTTACGAGTTGGGCGACGAACCTCGGACCTCTTGACACCAACAATCAACCGGACGCCTACCTCAAGGATATGCAGACGGGAGCCGTTTGGCTGATCAACAGCGACTCGGCAGGCGTGCAAGGCACCGGCCGGAGTACGGCTGAAGCCATTTCAGCAGTTGGCCACTCCGTTGCATTTCATACTGACTCGCCGAACCTAGTTGGCAACTTCTATTCTAGTGCATACGTTGTAAAGAATGTCTGGACAGGAGATCTTGAGCATCCGCTGGTTCCCAATATTTGGAATCACAGAGCTGGCGAGTTGAGCTATTCCCCCACCCTCACAGGTGACAGCAAATTCGCCGTTTTAACCGGCTTTTTGACCACATCCGATATGTGGATCCGCAATTTGGCAACCGGCGCCGATCAGCCGGTCAGCCGGTCAGCTACAGCATGGAAAGTGCCGCCCAAGATGGGGACTCATACCTGGGGACGTCGTCGAGCGATGGCGGCCACGTCGCCTTCTTGAGCACCAGTACAAATCTGATTGCGGCCGATACCAACGACAAGAGAGATGTTTTTGTCCGCGATATGAAATCTGGCCTCCTGGTCGATGCCAGCACCAGTTCGGCTGGCAAACAGGCCAATGCCGAGAGCAGCGGCTCCATGATTTCTGCCGACGGCCGCTACGTGACCTTTGCCAGTGCGGCCTCCAATCTGGTCGCTAACGATACAAACGGTGTCCAGGATACCTTCCTGAAGGATCTTCAAACCGGCGCGACGACGCTGATCAGCAAAAATGCTGGCGGCATCATCGGCAATGCGGCCAGTGGCCCCGCGACGATCTCGGCTGACGGGCACTATGCGGCCTTCTTCAGTGCCGCTTCCAATCTCGCTCCCGGCCACACTGACCTGTCCTATGTCGACCTCTTTGTGAAGGACTTTCGGACTGGCAGGATTGCCGAAATTACCAACGACAGATTCTACACCGGTTCGAGTCCCCGAGACTTTGCGTATTTCGGGGGTTGGGCACCACAGCTATCCACTGACGGCAAATACATAGTCCTAGATGCCCTTAGATATACTGGGTTCCCAGGCTCACTACACGCCAAGGCTGGCGTGTTTCGTGTGTCCAACCCCTTCTTGGATCCGGGCAACAAGCCAAGCGGCGACACCTCGGGCGACGACACGCTGTACGGCACTAAAGGCCGCGACAGGCTGGTCGGCGGGGCGGGTGATGATGTGCTGCGGGGCGCTGATGGCCGAGACACGCTCAAGGGCGGAAACGGCAACGATCGACTGTTCGGCGGCGCCGGCGACGACAAGCTGTCGGGCGGTGCCGGTAATGATCGCCTGCGCGGCGACGCCGGTAACGACACGCTGACAGGTGGTGCGGGCAATGACCGTTACATCTACAGCACCGTGCACTTCGGCAAGGACGTGATCCGCGATTTCGGCGACGTGGCCGGCAACCAGGATTACATTCAGCTGTCGAAAACAGTGTATGCGGACTACGCTGCGGTCCAGGCCCACATGCATCAGATCGGCGCCGACGTGCTGATCGGCGATATTGGCGGAGCCGACACCATTCTGGTCAAGCAGATGACGGTGGCGGGGCTGGATGTGCATGACTTCGTGCTGGTCTAGGGACGATACGGCGGGGCGGGCGGCGAAGGCGGCCCGTCCGCGACGGCCACCACGCGCAAAAAGGCGCTCGCGGGTCGAGGATGACGAGTCATCATCAACGAAGGTTGGTAGTGCTCGCTTGCGCATAAGTGCGTAACTGCCCCGTTTCATTGAATTTTTCAGCTGACCTTCATCACTCTTTAGCAGCCATCCCCTGAAATGCATGACGGTTCGCAGGCGGTTCGGTCTGTCGCATCTCCGGGTGCTCTTTCCAAAGGCCCCGTTCATTCGTTCGAGCCTGCAGGGATAACAGTAGCATGACGACGACACCGACCCTCTCACTCGCCACCGACACCGGCAGTTCAGCGTCCGATTTCATAACGGCCGACGGCACGGTCACTGTCGCCGGGCTCGAAACGGGCGGCACGTGGGAGGTCTCAACCGACAACGGTGCAACCTGGTCGGCGGGCGTCGGATCGAGCGTCCCCCTCGGTACGGACGCCATCTACGATGTCATGGTCCGCCAGACCGATCTCGCCGGCACGACGTCCGACCCCTCCGCGGCCTTGCACATGACACGCGACACCGCCGCACTCGCGCCGGTCTTGGAGCTCGCCATCGACAGCGACGTCGTCGGCGACGGCCTCACCAACGTCAACCAGATCAACGTTCAGGGTCTGGAGGCGGGCGCAACCTGGGAGTACTCGCTCGACGGCGGTCTGGCCTGGGCAGCTGGCGTGGGCAACGGCTTTGCGCTTTTGGCCGACGGCGCCTACAACCTCCAGGCCCGCCAAACCGACCTCGCTGGCAATCACTCGGCCAGTTCGGCACCGCTCAGCGTGACGCTGACCTTGCCGGTGACGCATGGAGCAACTGGCAATGACACCTTATCCGGCAGCGCGGTGGCCGAAGCCATTGATGCGGGCGATGGCAACGACAGCATCGCCGGCTTCGATGGCGCAGATACGCTCGATGGTGGGGCGGGCGTCGATACGCTGACATTGACCGGCACCTCAGCCGATCTCAACGCAGCCGGCGAAAACCAGCTGGTCGGCGTGGAGATCGTCACGGGCGCGGGCGCCGCCCAAGGCGTCAACATTGATCTGCACCAGCAGGGCGAGGGCTACAAAATCACCGGCGGCGGTTTTGGCGACACGCTGGTCGGCGGCCTGGGCAGTGACACCATGCGCGGCGGCGATGGCGACGACACGCTCAATGGCAGCTACGGCAACGACACCCTGGCGGGGGGAGCGGGCCGCGACACCTTGAACGGCGGCTCGGGCGACGACAGCCTGACGGGCGGCGCGGGCGACGACACGGTCTTCGGCGGCTCAGGCGGCGACGCCCTGATCGGGGGCGCCGGCAACGACCAGCTCACCGGCGGCGACGGCAACGACACCCTGTTCGGCTCGCAAGGCAACGACGCGCTGTCTGGCGCGACCGGCGACGACCGCCTGCGCGGCGATGCGGGCGACGATCTTCTGTCGGGCGGCTTTGGCAACGACGTCTACGTCTACGCCAACAAGCACTTCGGCAAGGACGTCATCAAGGATTTCGGCGACGTGGACGGCAACCAGGACGTTATTGAACTCTCGAAGTCGGTCTACAAGACCTATTCCTCCGTGCGCCACCACATGCATCAGGTCGGCGACGACGTCGTGATCGGCGCGGTGAGCGGCCATGACACCATCACCGTCAAGAACATGATCATCCACGGTCTGGACACGCACGACTTCGTGCTGGTTTAGGCGGCAACGACGGGGGCGGGCAGGAGCAGCCTGCCTGCCCTTGCGCGATGTTGCGAACGCCGCAAAACAATGCTGAATGATCGCCCACCAATGCAACGAGGGCGACCATGGCCGGCAACATATTCCAGGGCTGCATTCCGGCGCTGATGACGCCGTGTACGCTGGATCGAAAACCCGACGTCGCCGCGCTGGTGCGCAAGGCCAAGGAACTGATCGGCGCCGGCATGGCGGCGGTGGTCTACTGCGGCTCGATGGGCGATTGGCCACTGCTGACGGACGAGCAGCGCCAGGAGGGTGTGGCGGCGCTGGTGAAGGCGGGCGTGCCCGTCATCGTCGGGACGGGCGCGCAGAGCCCGCGCCAAGCCGTGGCGCACACGGCGCATGCCCGAAAAGTCGGCGCCAAGGGGTTGATGGTCATTCCGCGCGTGCTTTCGCGCGGGTCGTCACCGGCGGCGCAGCGGGCGCATTTTTCTGCCATCCTGGAGGCGGCGGGCGACCTTCCCGCGGTCATTTACAACAGCCCCTACTACGGTTTTGAGACCAAGGCCGACCTGTTCTTCGAACTACAGGCCAAGCATCCGAACCTGATCGGCTTCAAGGAATTCGGCGGGGCAGCAGCGCTGAAGTACGCGGCCGAAAACATCACTTTTCGCGACTCGAGTCTAACGTTGATGGTCGGCGTCGATACCCAGGTGGTGCACGGGTTCGTCAATTGCGGCGCCAAGGGCGCGATCACCGGCATCGGCAATGCGCTGCCGCGCGAGGTGCTGCACTTGGTGCGGCTGTGCGAAAAGGCGGCAGCCGGCGATGTGGTGGCGCGCCACCAGGCCGAGGAGCTGGAGCGCGCGCTGTGGGTGCTCTCGACGTTCGATGAGGGGCCGGATCTGGTGCTGTATTACAAGCACCTGATGGTGCTGGAGGGCAGCCCGGAATACGCCGTGCATTTCGAGGCGAGCGATGCGCTGAGCGCGAGCCAGAGGGTGTACGCGGAGGGGCAGCTGGGGCTGTTCAAGGCGTGGTATAAGGGGTGGGTGAAGACGGCGGGGTGATGTGATGTGGGCATGCCGGTCGTTGGTAGGGGCGAGCAGCGCTCGCCCTCGTGCAGCACAGTAAGCGGTCAGAAGGGCGACCGCTGGTGCCTCACCGTCCGCGTCACATCGCTGTCGGCGGTGCCCCCGTCCGTCCCCCAAGCGCCGTGGCGATTAGCGCACCCAGCGCCATATCGTCCTCCTGGCCAAAGCCCTGATGCAGGATGCTCCCGTCGCGGGCGATCAGCACTGCGGTCGGCGTGCCCTGCATCCCGTAGCGGCCCATGGTGACCGGCATCGGTGTTCCCACTCCTGCCTCGTCGACGCCAACCGGGAAGGTCAACCGGTACTCATGGATGTAGGCTTCCAGCGACACCGGCGTCATGGCTGCGTGATGCTCGAAGACGGTGTGAAGGCCAATGACCTGCAGGTCGGTCTTGCGGAACATCTGGTGCGCGCGCTCGGCTTGCGGCGTGCTGTGCGACACGCAGCCCGGACAGAGCATCTGGAAGGCATGCAGCAGCACGGGCCGCCCGCGCAGTTTGGCGAGCGTCAAGGGCTCCTTGGTGTTGAACCATCGGGATACAGCAATCTCTGGGGCGATCATTCCTGGCTCCTCCCGTGGCTGCTAGACAGTCTGCGCTTTCCGTCCCATCCAGGGCGCCAGCACGATCAGCGCGGCGGCCAGGACCACGAACGGGACCAGCGTATAGTTCACGCCGCTCCACCCCACCGTGTTCAGCAGCCGCCCGGCCAGATACGACGTGAACGCCACAAAACCGAAGATGCACAGGTCGTTGAAGGCCTGCGTCTTGGCGCGTTCGATCGGCGTGTGGCAGTCGGTGACCATGGTGGTGGCGCTGATATAGCTGAAGTTCCAGCCCAGCCCGAGCGCGACCATGGCGACCGTGAAGTGGGTTAGGGTAATGCCGGAGAGCGCCGCCACCGCGCATCCCAAGAGCAACCCCATGCCGATCAGCGCCATGGGCACGCGGCCGAAGCGGGCGATCAGGTTGCCGGTGAAGAAGCTCGGCGCGAACATGGCCAGGATGTGCCAGCGGATGCTGTGCGAGGCGTCGTCTGGCGTGAAACTGCAGGCGGCCATGGCGAGCGGGGTCGCCGTCATGACCAGGTTCATCATGCCGTAGGAGACGATGCCGGCGGCCAGCGCCGCAATGAAACGGGGTTGGCTGATGATTTCCGTCAGGGGGCGGCCTGTCGGGGCGTCGGCGGCGAGGCGCTTGGGCGTCGGGATGCGCACCTGCGACACCAGCAGCAGGCCTAGAACGGCCGCGACCCCACAGGCCATGTAGGAGGCGGCGAACGGCAGCCACAGTTCGCGCGTGCGGGTGAGGACTTCGGGCGTGATCAGCGCCGAGAGCAGCCCGCCCGCGAGCGCCCAGGAGATGGCGGTAGGGCGGAACTTTGGACTGGCCATGTCGGCCGCGGCAAAGCGGTAGTAGCTGGCCGAGGACTGGTAATAGCCGAAAAGATGCGTACCCAGACAGAACTGCCAGAAGCTGCCGGTCTCGATGCCGCGCACGCAGGTGAGGGCGGCGATAAGGCCGAGCAGCGCGCCGAGCTGAAACCCGGTGCGGCGCCCGAAGCGCTGCATGATCCAGGCCATCGGCAGTGTGCCGACGAGGACGCCGATCATCATGGTGGTGATGGGCAGGGTGGCGAGGGTCTTGTCGGGGCTGAGCATCTGGCCGACAAAGCCGCCGAAGATGATGACGGTGGTGGCGCAGAAGCCGGTGCAGCCCTGGGCGAGCGCCAGGAACAGCGCATTGCGGCGGGCGATGCTATCGTCCGTATCCGGAGCGGCGGTGGCGATTGCGGCGTCAGCCATCGGAGTAGTTCCTTAAGATGTCGAGTTCGGGACGTTGCCGCCAAGCGAAAGGTCCTTCCTCTCCCCCGTTTTCCGGGGGAGAGGAGACCGCGTCTCGCAGCGCGTTTCAGCGCAAGAGCCACGCGGTCGGTGAGGGGCAGCGGCTAACTCCGTCCCCGCTGCCGCGGGTGCGGAGCAAATGGCTGCCCCTCACCCGGCGCTCTTTTGCTTTTGCGCCTCCGCGCAGGCGGCGCCACCCTCTCCCCCGCCAAGAGGCGGGGGAGAGGGCAAGTCCGTCACGCCGCGCCAATCTCCCCCGGCCGCTGCTCGCGCGCCAGCTTATCGAGCACGCCGTTGACGACTTTAGGTTCCTCGCCAGTGAAGAACTCCTTGGCCACGTCGACGTACTCCGAGATGATCGCCTTGGCCGGGATGTCGCGGCGCTCCATCAGTTCGAAGGCGCCGGAACGCAGGATGGCGCGAAGGATGCTGTCGAGGCGGTTCAGGCGCCAGCCGCCGGCGAGACGGGCGTCGATGAGCGGATCGATGTCGAGCTGCCGGCGCACGACGCCGCGCAAGAGTTCGGCGAAAAACAGCCGGTCGGCGGCTTCCGGCGCGCCGCCCTCGCCTTCGGCGCCGAAGCGGGTGGCGAACTGGGCGATAACCTCGGTGATGTCGGCGCCCGAAAGGTCCATCTGGTAGAGGCCCTGCACGGCGGCTAGGCGGGCGGCCGAGCGCGGGCGTTTGGACGGCGTGGCCGGGGCGGTGTCGCCGGTTTCGGGGGCGCTCACGAGACGGGCTCGAGCTGGCGCTGCAAGTGGATCAGGGCCAGGCAGGCGCGCGCCGCATCGCCTCCCTTGTTGGCCTTGCCGCCGTCAGCGCGAGCGAGTGCCTGGGCTTCATTCTCGACCGTAAGAATGGCGTTGCCGACCGGCACACCGTGGCGCAAGGCCACTTCCATCACGCCGCGATTGGCCTCGTTGCAGACGGTGTCGTAATGCGTGGTCTCGCCGCGGATGACGCAACCGAGCACCACCGCGCCGTCGTAGGCTTTTGCGGGGCCGGCGAAGCGTCCGATGCGGTCGGCGTGGACGAAGGCGGCCAGTGCCTGCGGCAGTTCGAGCGCTCCAGGGACGGCGACGCGCGATGCCGTGCCCCCGGCGGCGGCGATGACGGCGATGGCGCCCTCGGCCAGCGGGTTGGTGATGTGGGCGTAATAGGGCGCCTCGAGGATGAGGACGCGCGCGCCAGAAACGTTGGGCGCGGCAGGCGCGGAATCAGTCTGGCGCAGGACCATGTTGGGTTTGGCTCAGTTCTGTGTGGAGGTTTCTCCGAGCCTTGCCACATAGCGGGCCATCAGGTCCACCTCGAAATTGACGGATGCGCCTTCGCGGGACGCGCCCCAGGTGGTCACTTTCAGCGTGTGCGGGATGAGATTGACGCCAAAGGTGTTGCCGGAGACCTCGTTGACGGTGAGCGATGTGCCGTCCAGCGCGACCGAACCTTTGCGCGCGACGTAGCGGGCAAGCTCGGGCGGGACCTCGAGGGTGTAGCGCACGCTCTCGCCATCGGGGCGTATCGAGAGGATTTTCGCCAGGCCATCGACGTGGCCCGCCACCATGTGCCCGCCCATCTCGTCGCCAAGTTTTAGCGAGCGCTCGAGGTTTATGCGGGTGCCGGGGGCCCATTGGTCCAGCGTCGTGAGCGACAACGTCTCATTGGAAACATCCACCGTGAAGGCGGTGCGTTTGTCATTGTGCGCCCGAATGTCGGTGACGGTGAGGCAGCAGCCACCGCAGGCGATGGACGCACCGAGGGCGATGCTCTCGGCGGGGTAGTTGCAGGCGATTACGAAGCGGCCGGAATCGCGCGCGACCACCTCGCCGATGTCGGTGATAATGCCGGTGAACATGGGGGCTCCGGTGGGGACATGATGTTCATCATCGGCGGTGTACGGCCGATGAGGTGAATGACGGTCCATCGCCGATGATGGACTTCGTGTCCCCGCTCTTTCCCGGCAGAGCGGGGACACGAAGTTCATTTTCGGCTCGATTTCCGGGTCTCTATAACTCAGTTCGGCGCAGGCCGAAAATGAACATCATGTCCCCACCGCTTCCCCTGATCCTCACTTCACGATGCGCCAGGGTCGCTCCTGGTCATTGCGATAAGACTGAATTGACTCAGCACCAAATTGCAGAAGTGGCATCGCGATCAGTCGATCCAGCCACTCCTTCGCCCATACATACTGCACAAGCGTGCCGTCCTCGGACGCTAATTCGCGGCTGCCTCGAAACAGCAGATACTCGTCGACGAGATCGACCTGCGCATCGATGTAACGAGATAGTTTGGGACCACCTTCAACGAGCAGTCTAGTAACGCCTTCACTCGCCAGCACGTTCATCACTTTGCGAATTTCGAACGGACTGGGGCCGTGCCCGGCGGATTCGATCTGGCTGTTTGGAATTACCGGTAGGATGCGCACTCCCGCGATCTCAAGCGGCTTGGCGAGCGAGGCGTCTGGGCGGCGATAACAAAAGATCCATGTGGCAGTGGTCTTGGCTGTCCGAGCCAGTTTACTCGAAACCGGCAAGCGCAAATGGCGGTCCATCACGACACGGATTGGAGACCGGTTTTCAAGACCCGGCAGCCGGCACGTCAGCTCCGGATCGTCCGCCAACACCGTGCCGATGCCGACCATGATGGCGTCGGTCTTAGCCCGCAACAGGTGGGATTGTTCCCGAAGCGTAGGTCCGGTGACCCACACGGGGGCGCCGTTTTGCGCCTGCGGGACGATGCCATTCGAACTGACGGCGAGCTTTGATTGAACGAAGGGGCGCCTCTCGGTCACGCGTAAAATATGCCCCAGCGTCACCCAACGGCAGGCCTTCGCCTCCACCCCAACCACGACCTCGACGCCCGCCGCCCGCAGCATCGCCAGCCCGCGTCCGGCGACGCGCGGGTCGGGATCCTCGATCCCGACCACCACGCGGGCCACGCCGGCCGCGATCACCGCTTCGGCGCACGGCCCGGTTTTTCCGACGTGCGAGCATGGTTCCAGCGTCACATACAACGTCGCCCCGCGCGCGGCCTCACCGGCCAGGCGCAGCGCTTCGGTCTCGGCATGCGGCCGCCCGCCCGGTTGCGTCACGGCGCGCGAAAGCTCCACGCCATCGCGCACCAATACAGCGCCCACGGAGGGATTGGGCGCGGTGGTGCCGAGGCCGCTCTCAGCCATCGCGACGGCGTCGCGCATCCAATGCGCGTCGGTGTCTGCTTGGGTGCTCATGCCAGCACGCTTCCCGGAATTTGACGCGCCTTTTCGCGCGGTAAATATCCGGGATCTTTACGTGGTGAGGGCGAGACACGACTGGCGCGACAATCGTAGTAACAGGGCGTGGGGTTGGGACGGCAATTCCCCTCGGCACGTAAAGATCCCGGATATTCGACGCGCAAGAAAGAAAGGCGCGCCGAATTCCGGGAAGCGTGGCTGCGTGATTCAATGACGAAGGGGGCGAACGTCAATTTTGACAGCATCACTCCTCATCCTCCCCCTTGTCGCCCGCCAACTCCTCCAGCACGTCCTCAAAATCGCGCGCGTCGCGGAAATCGCGGTACACGGAAGCAAAGCGCACGTAGGCCACGCCGTCGACGCCCTTCAGCGCCTCCATGGCCAGTTCGCCGACCGCGCCGGACGTCACCTCGCCGTCGCTGTTGCTTTCCAGTTTGCGCACGATGTCGTTGATCAGCCGCTCCACCCGCTCGGCCTCCACGGGACGTTTTCGCAACGCCATGGTGATCGATCGCGCCAGCTTCGTCCGGTCGAACGGCGCGCGGCGGCCTGATCGTTTCAGCACCGTCAGCTCCTTCAGCTGCACGCGCTCAAAGGTCGTGAAGCGGCCCTCGCACTTGGGACAAATGCGGCGGCGGCGGATGGCGCTGTCGTCCTCGGTGGGACGGCTGTCCTTCACTTGGGTGTCGGTGCTGGCGCAGAAGGGGCAGCGCATTGGGGCTCGCGGCGGTTGGATTGGGTGCGCGTGTTGTGCAATGTCACACCGCCGCACGCAATATAAGGATTGGCCATGCCCGTTCCCACTCTTTCCGTCCGCATTGAGCGCTGGCCGATTGCCGGGGAGTTCCGCATTTCGCGCGGGGCCAAGACTGAGGCGGCGGTGGTGGTCGTGGAACTGCGCGAGGGCGAAATCCTGGCGCGCGGCGAATGCGTGCCCTATGCGCGCTACGGCGAAACGCCCGAGGGCGTGCTAGCCGCCATCGAGGCTATGGGGCCGGCGATCGCCAATGGCCTAACCCGCAAAACCCTGCAAGCGGCGCTGCCTCCCGGCGCGGCCCGCAATGCACTCGATTGCTCCTTCTGGGACCTCGCCTGCAAACGCCAGGGCCAGCGCATCTGGACGGTGGCGGGCTTGGAGCCGCCGCAGCCACTCACGACGGCCTATACGCTCAGCCTCGATACGCCCGACGTCATGGCTGCCAAGGCGCGCGACGCTGCGCGATATCCGTTGCTAAAACTTAAACTGGCTGGCGAGGGCGACGGCGAGCGTCTGGCCGCGATCCGTCGGGCCCGGCCGGATGCGCGGCTCATTGTCGATGCCAACGAGGGGATTGGCGCTGAGTCGCTTCGCGCGCTTCTGAAGCTGCCTGCGTTGATCGACATGTGCCTCATCCACCGCGTCGAGATGATTGAGCAACCCTTGCGGCAGGCCGACGATCACTGGCTGAAACAGGTCCCGTTCCCTCGCCCCATCCCCGTCTGCGCCGACGAAAGCGCCCACGCCTCTGCCGATGTGGCGGCGCTTGCCGACCGTTATGACGCCGTGAATATCAAGCTCGATAAGACAGGCGGCCTCACCGAGGCGCTGGCCATGCGGACAGCCGCGAAGGCCGCGGGGCTGAAGGTGATGGTTGGCTGCATGCTGGCGACATCGCTGTCGATGGCGCCGGCGCTGATGGTCGCCCAAGGGGCGGACTGGGTCGATCTCGACGGACCGCTGCTGCTCGCCAAGGACCGCGTTCTCGGCGTCATCTATGACGGCGCACGCATGGCGCTGGGCGATGCGGCGCTGTGGGGGTAGGGCGGAAGCTAAGGGCACCCTGAACAATAAGTGCGACGCTTGTTTTGCTTTGGGAGGCCGAGTTCCGATGCAGCCAAGCGCAAGGCGCCGCACTTATTGTTCTGGGAACCCTAAAGCGTGACAGGGCGACTGTGGTGCCGCCCCTCGCCACACACCCTCGAAGACCATTTGAACGCGTCGGCCCGCGAAACGAATCCACGGCCTACTTCGCCGCCGCGACTTTGGTGCTGTTGGACCACGGCAGATCGCCGGCGTCCGCCAGCACTTTTGCGGCTTTCGCCTTCACCGAGACCGGCTCGGGCGCTGCCGGCGTCACGTCCGTCGACCAGGCGCTGGCCAGAACGGCCATCGGCTTGGGCGTCATCTTCGCAACCTTTGCCGGCTTGCCCAGCACCACGGGCGTCGACGCGACCATCTTCTGCATATAGGCGCGGTTGGCGTCGGATTTGTCCTTGTCGAGATCGTTTGAGGCCAAAGCGGCCGCCTCGTCGTATTTGCCCTGCACGCCCAGCACCAAGGCCAGGTTCTGGCGCATCTTAGCGGTATCGCCGCCAGCGGCGGCTGCGCGGCGCAACAGGAATTCGGCCTTGGCCGGGTCGCCGTCGATGGCGTAGGTGAGGGCGAGATTGTTCAGCACGCTCGGCTCATTGGGGGCGAGAACCGAGGCGCGCTCAAAAAAGTCCTTGGCCTCTTTGGAGTTGTTGCGCTGCGCCTCCAGCGATCCCAGCGCATTCAGCACGCGCCAATCGGGATGGGCCGGATCATTGGCGCGCTTCAAGAGTTTCTCGGCAAAATCCGTCTGCCCCATATCGAGCGCCAGCCGGCCCTGTTCGGAGGCGATGACGAGGCTATCGGGATTGTAGATCGCGGCCTGCTGCAAGGCGCTCATGGCCTTGTCCTTGGAACCCTCGGCCTTCAGCGCGCGGGCGAAAGCGATGGCGGCTTTTTCATCGCGCGGGTTCTTGGCCAGCGCATTGGCCCAATAGTCACGCGCTGCGGCCGCGCCTTTGGGCGCCGATCCCGCCGCCAGCGATCCGGTCGCCTCGCCGCCGCCGAACAACGATTGCGTCTCGGTGGTATCGGCCGCGCAGCCACCCAGCATGGCCGCAAGCATCAGCGGCGCTGCGAGTCTGGCCCGGCCAAGATGAGCCAGCGTGTGCCGTTGCGTCATGTCTATTGTCCCCACCGGAAAGCGATTCGCCGCGTTGCCTCCGAGAGTGTGGGACAGTCGTAAATAGAGTTTTAAGTCCTGCGGCGCCGTGACGCCTGGGCTGGCGTGCTGCATCAATTGGGCAACGGTGCGCCTGGCAACGCAAGCGTCTTGAGCTTGCCCATCTCCAGCCGGCACTCGTACGGCCCTTCGGAATAGGAGCCGATCTCGTAGGGATCGAACATGATGGCGGCGTGGCCGGCCCAGAAGGCCCAGCGTTCCAGATCCTTCAGATGGGCCAGCACGACGAGGTCCGCCCCCTCCTCCAGGTCCATGGTGGCGTCGCCGGTGCGCACCTTGCGGGCGGCCACCAACTGGTCGTTGCAGAGCTTAGCCAGAATGCCGGTGACGGTGTGTGGAAACAGATCGCTGAAGGTCAGCCGGCGACCCGTGTCCAGCGCGATGGTGATGCCACGCCGCCAACTGTTGCCATGCGCGCCGCCGGTGTCCTCGTAGCCCTCGGCGAGCGCCGAAATCAGCGTCTTGGAGGCATAAGTCGGCGAAAGGGATACGGCCTTGCCGTAGATACGATCCTTTTCGACCTTCATGGTGGCGGTGCCAAGCGTCGAATTCTCCAACAGCGACGGCGCCGCCAGAGCGGTCGCTTCGCGGTTGAACAGCGTCTCGCCCTCGGTGCGCGGGTCGGCAAAATGCACCAGGTTGAGGTCGATGTCCCAGCCGCCTTTCTTGCCCTCCTTCTGGATGAACCAGGGCGTGAGATCGCCGCCATCGGCCGGACCGGTCTCGGGCACTGCGCGCAACAGCGCCTGGCGCTTGGCGGTTTCCTCGGCGATGCAACCCGACAGATTGGCGACGGTATCGTCGTCGCAGGCCTCGCGGCGCTTGATCCAACGCAGTTGCGACACCCGCATGGCGTCCTTGGCTGCAGCCTCCGAAGCCTCCTTGAGCTTGACATAGACCGCCGTCATGGCGTCATCGGCGCTTTTCAGTTTAGGGTCGGCGCAGATGGCCTTTTCGACTTTGGTGGTGGCTTTGGCGCAGTCGAAGGCCTGGGCCTGCGGCGCAACGGCAAGCAACGCGAACGTCAAAGCTAAGCGCCGGATCATCGAGGCAAACTCCTTACGGGCATCTATGCTCACTCTAGGTGGAAGCCGATGGCGGAACAACGGCGGACTGGTGTTGGCCGGGGTGAAGGAGCGGATGGAATGCAGCGCCTGAAGGATCGTATTTGTCTCATTTCTGGCGCGGGCGGGGGCATTGGCCGAGCGATGGCGCTGGCGTTTGCGGCCGAGGGTGCGCTAGTGCATGTGACGGATGTGGATGGGGCGGCGGCTGAGGTGGTGGCGGGTGAGATCGCGTCTGCCGGGGGGACGGCCAAGGCTGCGCGGCTGGATGTGACAGACGGTGCGGCGGTTCTGGCTGCCTTTGCCACGCTCAAGACTGCCCATGGCCGCCTCGACATCCTCATCAACAACGCCGGCCTGAACGTGCGCGCCGATTTTAGGCACATGACCGATGCGGATTGGGAAAAGATCCGCTCGACCAATCTCGATAGCGTGGTGCGGCTGTCGCGGGACGGTTTCGCACTGCTGCAGGCCTCCGGCAAGGGCGTGATACTGAACGTCGCCTCCATTATGGCCGAGCGCGGCATGCGCCAACTCACCGGCTATTCAGCCACCAAAGGCGCGGTGAAGTCGCTCACACGCGGCATGGCGGTGGAATACGCTCCCTTCGGCATCCGCGTAAACTACCTCGCTCCTGGCTTCGTCGAGACGGCGCTGACCGAACGTGTGCTGAGGAACAAGACCATCAACCAGGCGCTTATTGATCAAACCCCCCTTCGACGCTTCGGCACGCCCGAAGACATCGCCAAAGCCGCGGTGTTTTTGGCGAGCGATGACGCGGCCTATATCACCGGCACGGGGTTGACGGTGGATGGTGGAATGAGTGCAGCATTGTAATTTGCCGTCATTGGAGGTTTCCTGTACTTTAGGCTGACCAAACCGGAGGCGGATCCGTGTCAGCCGAACGCAAAGTGAAAATTATCAGGAACGGCGACCAACAGGCCGTCCAAATTCCGCGCGAGTTCGAGCTGCCGGGACAGGTTGCCACAATGTCGCGCGAGGCCGGACGGCTGATAATTGAGCCGACGGTTCCTAAGTCCCTGCTAGCAGTCCTAGCGTCGCTGAAACCACTCGATGAAGACTTTGCTCCGATGCCTGACTTGGTGCCGGAGCCCATCGAACTGTGACGGCCCGTTATCTGCTCGACACCAACATTGTCTCAGATCTTGTGCGCCAGCCACAGGGCCGCGTTGCTGCGAAACTCGCCCAAATTGGGGAAGATGTCGTTGCCACCAGCATAATCGTGGCCTCCGAGCTTCGATTTGGAGCGGCCAAGAAATCCTCCGTCCGACTGAATGCGCAGGTTGAAGCCATTCTCGGAGCGCTTTCTGTCCTACCGTTCGATCACCCAGCCGACCAAAGATATGGTGAAATACGTAGTGCACTTGAAACGGCGGGGACACCCATCGGCGCGAACGACCTTTTGATTGCGGCAAATGCCTTGGCGCTCGACATGATTCTGGTGACAGACAACACACGCGAGTTCGAGCGCGTGGTCGGTCTCACGATAGAAAATTGGTTGCGCTAGGCTGCGATCAAGCACGGAGGACTTGCCCATGCGCTGGTCGCGCGCCGTCACCATGATCGAGGCCCATGCCGAGGGCGAGGTTGGCCGCGTCGTCACGGGCGGGCTGCCGAACATTCCGGGGCGCACGCTGCCCGAGCAGATGCGCTACCTCAACGAGGTGGACGACTCACTCCGCCGCTTCCTGGTCTTCGAGCCGCGCGGGTCGGCGCAGATGAGCACCAACATCCTGGTGCCCAAGACGCTTGGCAAGGCCGATGCCGCCTTCATGATCCTGCAGCCGGACAAGGTGCACGCCATGTCCGGCTCCAACTGTATCTGTGTCGCGACCGTGCTCTTGGAAACCGGCATGGTGCCGATGCGCGAGCCCGAAACCGTGCTGCATCTGGAAACTCCGGCTGGGTTGATCAAGGCCACCGCGCATTGCAAAAACGGCAAGTGCGAGCGCGTCAGTCTCGAGATGACACCGTCGTTCGTGGAGCGGCTCGATCATGTCGCCGAGGTGCCGGGACTGGGGCGAGTGAAGCTCGATATCGCCTATGGCGGATGCTTCTACGCGCTGATCGACGCGGCCCAGTTCGGCCTCGCCATTGAGCCGGCCAACGCGCGCAAACTGGTCGATATCGGCCTCAAGACGCATCAGGTGCTGAACCGCACGACCGAGTTCGTGCATCCGGAAATTCCGGAAATCCGGGGCATTTCCTACACTATGCTCACTGGCTGGAACGCCGAGGGCCAACCCACGGGCGCCACCGTCATGCCGCCCGGCCGCGTCGACCGTTCGCCCTGCGGCACCGGCAACGCGGCCCGCATGGCGGTGCGGCACGCGCGCGGCGAGGTCACGGTCGGCGACAAGGTCGCTGCACGCTCGACCATTGGCGGAACGTTCGATGTCGAGCTGACGGGGGTGACAACGGTCGCTGGCCGCCCGGCCGTGCAAACGCGCGTCACAGGCCGCGGCTGGATCCACGGCATGCACACCATCGGCGTCGATCCCAGCGATCCGTTCCAGCAGGGGTTTTTGCTCACCGACACTTGGGGCGAGGCGCTGGACCTGCTCAACCCGCCGACGCCGCGCGGCAAGGCATGACGGTTTCAACAGCTCAGATGCCCACCGCCACGCCGGCCGAGCGCACCCGCGCGCTGCTAGCGCTGACAGCGGCCGTCGTCATGTGGGGCTTTACCACCGTGGTGGTGCGCACGCTGGCCCTGTCCATCGGACCTGCCGACACGCTGGCAATCCGTACCGTGATCAGCGGCACACTGATGGCGCTCTTGCTGACGGTCATGGGTGGCTGGCGCATAGCCCGGGCCGATCTGCCAAGGTTCCTGCTGGCCGGTCTTTTAGGGGTAACAGGCTACAACAGCTTGAGCAATTTCGGCCTGAAAACGACCCCGGCCAGCATCGGCGGGCTGTTCCTGGGCATGGAGCCACTGTTCATCACGGTGTTCGCGGCGTTGCTGCTGGGCGAGCGCATCCGCTGGCTCACCGCGCTCGGCCTGGGACTTGCCGCGGCGGGTACGTTGTTTCTGCTGCCCGACGGCGCCGGCCACGCGGTCGCGGCGTCAACAGTGCCCGAAACCAGCATCCTGGGCCCGCTGCTCGTGCTGGCATCGGCCGCCATCTGGTCGCTGTCAGCCGTCATCGGCAAACCTTTGCTGCAGGTCTACGGTGCCGGCCGCGTTACGCTGCTGACCGGCTTCATCGGCTTCGCGCCACTGCTCCTGCTCGCCTCATCCAGCACGCCTGAGACAGCGCGTACCATGACGACAGTCCAATGGCTGCTGATGCTGCACCTCGCCATCATCGGCTCCATCGTATCGCTGCAACTGTGGAGCTACGGCCTCAAACACATCGCCAGCGCGAGTGCCGCAGCCTTCATTTACGCCGTGCCGTTGATCTCCGTCGTGGCGGGCGTAGTGCTGCTGAGCGAGCCGGTAACGGTCTCGTTGTTGATGGGCGGAGCGCTCGTGCTGGCGGGCGTAGTGGTGGCGCAGATGGGTCGGGGGTGACGATCGCCAACGAACCTCATAGACTCACGGTCATGACAGCACTTCTCGATTCCATCGCCGACAAGAAAGCCAAACTCGACCAGCTCCGGCCGCTGTCGCAGGATGCGCTTGCCCAACTACAGAAGTATTTCGATGTCGAGCTGACCTATACGTCGAACGCCATCGAGGGCAACACGCTCACCCTGCGCGAGACGGCTGAAGTCATCGAGCATGGCATCACGGTTGGCGGCAAACCGCTGCGAGACCATCTGGAAGCGGTTGATCACTATGCCGCCGTGCAGTGGATGCGCGAGATCGCGTCCGGCACGGCACCGATTGGCGAGGCGGTCATCTGCCAGCTGCACTCCCGTATCGTCGCTCGCAGCCAGCCGCAGATCGCCGGCATCTACAGCCCACATGCGCGGCGCATCGCAGGATCGCAGGTGGTGTTCCCCAATCCGGCCAAGGTGCCAATCTTGATGCAGCACTTCGGGGTTGAGCTGGAACAGGTGCCACAAACCTGTGAGGCGGCTTTCCAGGCGCATTTCCGCTTGACCGCCATTCATCCGTTCAGCGATGGCAACGGCCGCACGGCCCGGTTGCTGATGAACCTGTTGCTGATCCGGGGCGGTTATCCGCCGGTCGCCGTCCGGCCCGAGGACCGCAAGGCCTATCTCGATGCCCTGGAAACGGGTTCGCTTGGCATTGACCTCGCTCCGTTTCAGGCGCTCATGCACCGGCGGCTGGATGAAACGCTGTCGGACTATCTTGGCGCTCTTTCTCAGTCACTTCCGCCCACCTCGACATGACGGGTTTACACACGCCCCCTGACTGCCTAGGTATGCGCTCAATGCAATTTAACCGGACAATCCACCCCAAATGCGCCCCGAAATCGAAAAACTTGCCACCGACATCAAGGAGTCGCTCGCGCTCCTGAGGAGGCACCTTTGACTGGGATGCCGCCGTCGCCCGCCTCGCCGAGCTGAACAAGCGGGCGGAGGATCCGGACCTGTGGTCCAGTCCCGCCAAGGCCCAGACCGTGATGCGCGAGCGCAACCGGCTCGATAGCGCCATCAGCGGCTTTCTGAAGTTGGAACATCAACTGGCCGACCAGGTCGGCCTGATCGAAATGGCCGAGGACGAGGACGACGCCTCAGTGCTGGCCGATGCCGAGGCGGGGCTCGCCGATCTGCACAAGGAAGCGCGCCGCCAGGAGGTGGAAGCCCTGTTGTCCGGCGAGGCCGACGGCAACGACACCTTCCTGGAAGTCCACTCCGGCGCGGGCGGCACCGAGAGCCAGGATTGGACGCAGATGTTGCTGCGCATGTACATCCGCTGGGCCGAGAGCAAGAAATACAAGGTCGAACTGGTCGAAGAGAGCGAAGGCGAAGGCGCCGGCATCAAGTCGGCCACCATCAAAATCAGCGGCGCCAATTCCTATGGTTGGATGAAGACGGAATCGGGCGTGCACCGGCTGGTGCGCATCTCGCCGTTTGACGCCAGCGCTCGGCGGCATACCTCGTTTGCGTCGGTCTGGGTCTATCCGGTCATCGACGACAACATCGAGATCGAGGTGGTCGAAAGCGATTGCCGCATCGATACCTACCGAGCCAGCGGCGCCGGTGGCCAGCACGTGAACCGCACGGAAAGCGCTGTTCGCATCACGCATATGCCCTCGGGCATCGTGGTGGCCTGCCAGACCGACCGCTCGCAGCACCGCAACAAGGCCATGGCCTGGGACATGCTGCGCGCGCGGCTTTATGAGCGCGAGCTGAAACTGCGCGAGGATAAGGCGGCTGTGGCGGCTTCGGGGAAAATGACCGTAGGCTGGGGTCACCAGATCCGGTCCTATGTGCTGCAGCCCTATCAGCTGGTGAAGGACCTGCGCACCGGCGTCACCCGCACCGACCCCGATAAGGTGCTGCATGGCGATATCGATCCGTTCATCGAGGCAGCGCTGGCCAACCGCATCGAGGGCGCGGACGCGCTGGTGGTGAAGGATTTGGACTAGTCGTCTCCTCGCGCCACACACGACCGCTTGGCTCACGGCGCAAAAAGGCGCCTGCCCGGTTGCTTTTGCGTTTCCGCGCAGGTGACGTGGTCTCCTCTCCCCCTGAAGCCAGCAGATTCACACATTTTTTCCGAGCGCCCATCCGTGTTGCATCCTGGTAAACATCTTCCATCCGTAGGCCATAGTCTTGGGGCCGGCGGGGCCTTCGCGCTGGTAGCCGGTGTGGCCGCCGAGCCGGGCGACGATCCAGGCCAGCCAAGCCAGCGAGTCCGGGCGGTGCGGGTTTTTCTGTTTGGCGGTCTTGCCTTCGAGGCTGGCGCACAGCACTGCGGCGAACACCAACAACGCGGGCCCGATCACCTGCGTCGTGGGCACGTCAGGGCCGGCGTTGCGGCTTTCGACCAGCTGCATCACGGGGATGCCCGCCACCGCCGCCATGGCGACCAGATTGAGCAACGCATGCGTCCCTTCAAGCCGGGCCTGCTCCAGGTCCATGCCGCTGTGCTTCAAGATGCGAAAATACTCTTCGATGCGCCAGCGCTGGCGATAGCTCTCGATGATCTCGAGCGCCGCGCTGGCGGTCGTGACCGCCAAGGTCGTGAGCAGCCGCCAATGGATCGGCTCGGCGCCAGCGGGGGCGTCGATCTCGGCGATCTCGACCAGGTTGAGGTCGATGCGGCCTGGCATGCCGGCGCTGGTGCAACTGGCAGGCTTGACGATGCTGACCGCGCCAAAGCGCAACACCAGTTTGGCGCGGCGCGGCACGCGATCTTCGCGCGCCACCACGTCGAGCGCAACGCAAGCCGCCTCGGGCCAGGTCCGGGCGATCGAAAACAGCAGGCTGCCATCGGCCAGCTTGCGATCGCCGCGCGCCCGCGAAATCAGATCGAAGCCGGCCTGTCCGGCCCCGCTTGGCCTCGGCAACAGGGCCCAGGCCTCATAGATGTCGCTCTCGCGGTCACCCAGCAGCGTGACGTGCTCGGCCGCCGCAAGAACCCGCTTGGCCGCAGCGCCCTCGCCGATCCAGCGCTCGCTTTCCTTGTCGGCGAGCGGCCGGTTGCGGCGCGGCTCTTTCTTGTCCGGCGGGCGCGTCCAGGCGCGGCCGGCGGCTATGCCAAGCAAGGTCTTGTCGCCGGCATCGATGGCGAGCACCGGATGCAGAAACAGCCCGGGCGTCTTGCCGTCGCCGCCCGGTCCCAGCGCCCGGCCAGGAAACGACAGGTGCGTCGTATCCTGCATGGCCAGCACGCGGCGGTTGGCGGCGCGTTGACCGCAGGCGGCGCCCGCAGCAGCGAAAATCTCGTCAGCGCTCACCTTGGGATTGGCGAGAAACCGGCCAAACGCCACGATTCCAGCCCGTTCCTTGCCGAGCCGGCGCACAATCGGCGTGCGCGCCTCGGCCAGCGCTGCGTGCAGCAGACCCCCCTTTTTGCCAGCCGCTCGTCTCCGAAGCGGCCAGCAAACACCTGCGATCCCACCATCTCCATCCGCCCTCCGCAAATCAGTCGCGTTGGACAACAG
>JANMVX010000053.1:0-7524 GCA_031393505.1 Hyphomicrobiaceae bacterium
GCCGCTTCCAGGCCCGTCAACAGCACGTAGTCGATGCGTTTGCCGCTGTCGGCCGCGCTACCTGGACGGCTGAGGCCGAGCGCTTTGATAAATTTATCCCAATCGCCTGTTCCATCAGTGCCTTGAACTGTCTGAGAGCCCACGAAAGAAAACGAATCAGATGCGTACGCCGGATGGATATTATCTCCAGGCATTGTCCGGTCCCAGTAGTCCCAGATGGTGTAACTCGCGTCATCGCGTGTTCTCAAGGTGGTGACTTGTCCGCCGCCGTTACTATCCCCAGGTTGAAATGCTGGGTCGACGTGCCTGTGCTTTCCGATACGGTACACGTAAGATCCCGTTGGCAATAGATTTGCCCTAAAACCTGAATTAGAATCAATACCATTCGAGAGTTTGAAATACCTCATGACAGAACTTTCATTCGGAACCGTCGAGGCTGTATACCCTGATAGCAAATGATTTTTGCGGTCATAGATGCCAATCACGCAGTGAAAGTCTTTGTGATCCGGACGCGCGTCTTTCAGCACAAGTTTGGCCGCGTTCTCGAATGACGCGCCTGCCGCTAAGTCCGCGCCCCGCAGGCCAAACAGGATTTTGTCGCCCATGGCGGAGACCGGCTTGAAGCTGTTCGCCGCGATCAAGACGTCGAAGTCTTCCGGGGTGACCTCAAACGTGCCGCCTGATGGCAGGGACTCAAGATGGTTGTAGTCGGGACTGAGCGCATCTATCGGCCAGCTTACGCCCACAGTGGCGAGATCAGGGGCTGCCAGTTCGTGCGCCGTCCCTGCGTTGACAGGGGCGCCAGGCTGCTCCGCCCCACCCGGCAGGCCAAGCCGCTTGCGGCCCCAGCGGTCGAACTGACCAGCCAGATCGCCCGCATCCAGCATCGGCCGCTGGTACCAGGCCGCCGCCGGACCTGCCGCATTTGCCTCCTGATAGGGCCATTTCGACATCTCGTGGCACCAGCGTGGCGGCGCTTCGGGCTGCAGATGAAAGCGCCGCCGTTCCGCGACGGTCAGGCAGCGCGACGCGGCCGCTTTGGCGGCAGTCAGAAGGTCCTGCGTGCCGGCAAAGAGTTGCGGTGCATAGACCCGGCCGGCATCATCCGATAGCAGCAGCTCTTGGCCATCGGGTGACAGGGCCGAGAGGGCGTAGGTTCCTCCGCCTGCGCCGGGTTCCGCGATCAGCAACCCACTATCGGTATTGAACAGCTGGATCCGGCCGCTTTTGAAACTTGCCAGAATGCGCGTCCCGTCCGTGGTTGGCGACAGGGCCACGACCTCGGATTGGTCGCTCGACTGCATCACGCGCGGTGGCTCGGACAGCGCCAGATCGAATGTCTGGAGAGTTCCGTCCGACAGGCCGGCGATAAGCTGCTGTCCATTCGCGGAGAAAACGGCGGCTGTGACCTTGCGTGGCGACGCCCCAAAATAGTGCAGGAATTTTCCCGTTTGAGCCTGCCACAGCGACAGACTGCCATCGGTCTGCCTGGTCAGAACCGTCTGCTCGTCGGGAGAGAGCGACGCCGCGATAGCCTCGCGCCCAAACGTGGCGGTCAGGGTTCCAGCGTCCGCGGCCCAGACTTGAACCGATCGGTCCGAGGAGACGCTGACCACCGACGATCCGCTGGCGGACATCTCGCCGGACACAAACGTGCCGGTTGGCGGCGCTAGCCTCTTGAGATCGCGTCCGCTGGCCACATCGACGATCCGCGCCGTGCCATCGCCCAGGACAGCGAACAGGCGTGATCCATCGCGCGACAGCGACGCCGTCTGGATGGTTTTGCCGACATCAAGATTGAGCACCGCCTCGCCAGACTGCCGGTTCCAGACATGGATGGGGCCGATGCCTGACGCCATCAGCGTGCGGTTGCCGTCGCCCGAGTAGGCGAGCGAGGCGAGCCTGCCGCCCGGGACGGTCAGGAGCGGAGCCAGCGCGTGATCGCCGACCGGCCAGATTTGGACGGAGCGCTCGGTCTCAACGCGCGCCCATGAGCCATCGGCCGAAAAGCCTTCGTCCAAAACCTTGCCCATTTGGCCGTGCGACAGGAGCCCACTCAGAGTTATCTCGCGGCCGCGAAGGGTCCAGAGGTGAATCTGGTTGTCGATGGAAACGGTCAACAGCTTCTGGCCATCGGCCGAGAACGTCGCATCGCTCAGGCTGGCGCCGATGTCAGGCAGCCGTGCAACTTCACGCCCGGTTTGGGTGTCCCATAGCACGGCGGGGCCGCTGTCCGAAAACGTCAGGACGCGATCCCCCGCGATCGTGCTCACAGCCGACAGTCCCTCTCGCCGCGTCTCACCAAGCTTGGCGCCGATGACGCCCGTCGCCAGATCGATCACCTGGGGTGCGCCATCAGACCCTAGGACCAGAACGCGCGCGCTACCGATGTTCTGTTCCAGGATCGATTCGATGCTGACGACGTTCACCTTGCCTTGTTTGTCCGCCGTGCTGGCGCTGATCTGGTCAATGGTGTGCAGGAGTTTTCCTGTGGCGAGGTCCCAGATCAGCAGCTTTTTGTCGGCCGTCAGCGCAGCCGCCAGTTTTTCATCGGTGGTCAGCCAGAACTTCGGCGGGTCCCCGGAATCGGCCAATTGATCCGTTGCCACCTGAGCGGGAAACGGCAGGGTCGCCACCGGATTGCCGGCGGCGTTCCACAGCTGGATGGTGGGCGCAAGCCCCGCTCCATAGGTCAACAGCGCCGCGTACTGGCCGTGCGCAGAGAGCTTCGCTTCGGCGTGCCCAACCGGCTTGTGGAACAATTCCTTGGACGCGCCACCTGCCACATCCACGATGCTAAGCGTCGTTGGACCGCTATCGTCTGGTACGAAGTCAAGAGCTTTCCTGCTATCGGGATAAGGCATCGCGTCCGCAGCAATGGAACCAAGTTTTTCACCGGTCGCGGCGTCGAAAATAACCTGCTTGGCTCCGGTATCGACCGTCAGGGCGCGTGATCCGTCGCTTGAGAAATCCAGCACAAACGGGTGTTGGGAAATCTCACTCAGGCGCGCAACGACATGCCCATCGCCAAGGTCCAATATCGCTGGCGCCTCCCCGGCATGCGCCACCAGCAGCCGTTTGCCGTCGGGCGAAAACGCCGCGCTGCCGACGTCCAGCATGATGCCCGCGCGCCGGTTGCGCAGCGCGAAATCAAGGTTCCGTTCCACCTCCGGCAGATAGGGCCGCAAGCGCGGCGTGATCTGATCGGTACCCTGATCTGGCAGCCCTTCGATGGCCAGCAGCATGGCCGTGGTATCGTCTTTCTGCCGGTCATACTGCCCGCTGAGATCGGCGAGATATTGCGACTGGATGACCAGTTGCGCGTTCCAGGCGCTGAACAGCAGGTAGCCGACCGCGGCGAACACCAGCGCCAGCGCCACGCCCGAGCGGATGACGCGGCTGCGCCGGGTTTCGCGGCTCTGGCGGCGCTCCTCGAGCAGACGATCCTTGTCCGCCTTATCGCGGCAGGCCAGCAGATAAGCCCCCGTCAACCCTGTGAAGCGCGAGGCGAACAGCGGCTTTTGCGACACCTCGCTGGCTTCGGCCAGGCGCAAGCCTTCGTGCGTCAGCCAATCGGGGGTGCGGCCCACGCTGTTCCAGGTCGCCGCGGCGCGCTCCACGCCCTGGATGGTTTTCAGCGCCGTGGCATGCCGGTCCAGCATGTCGCGCATGGTCCGCCAACGCCGCAACAGCGCTTCATGCGCCACCTCGATGGTGTTTTCGGCGTGGCCCTCGGCGGAGGTTCGCGTGCCCTTCACCAGCAGCCGCTTTTCGATCAGCCGCGCCAGCAGGTTGCGCGCGTCGGGCGGCAGTTCACTCTCCAGCGCAATGCGGCGCAAGGGCTCGCGATTGGCGTCGTTGATGTCGACCAGCGCGGGGATGAAGGCGGCTTCGAGCAGGGCGTTGCGTTGCGCCTCATCCGCAGGGATCGTCGGCGGCGCGTCGGGTCGGGCGAAGGCCTCGGCGAGCGCCGCCTCGATGGAGCCGTCGATGCCGCCGATCCTGTCGTAGTGCTCGGGCTTCAGCCGGGGCGAGGCGCGGCCATATTCCAGATAGAGCCGCTCCAGCGTGAAGGCGAGCAGCGGCAGCGGGTCGGCGCCTTGCGTGGCGGTGTCGGCGATCAACCGCTCGACCAGCACGGGATCGATTTCCAGCGGTGGGGTCGCGCGCACCGCCGGCCCCACGATGGCTTCGCGGAAGGCGAACGGGGTCACCGGCGGCAGATTGAACAGGTGCTGCGGCAGCGTGCGCAGGATCGGCTCGTTCTGCAACTCGGAAAAACGGTCTGTACGGATGGTCAGAACCGCGATCAGTTCCGGCCCGCGCAGCGTGCCGACCGACAGATGGCCGAGCGCCTTGCGGGCCTCCGAGGCGACCGTCGTTTCGACGGTCATGAGTTCCTCGGCCTGGTCGATCGGCAACAGAATGGTCGGGTCGCGATCAACCTGGCTCTTGCCTTCCCCGATCAACTGGCCCCCGGTCCGCCCCGCGATGTCGGCCAGCAGGCGCAGCAGCGCATCGGGATCAGTGTTGAGGGCGTCCTTGATCTCGCCCAGGGCGCGGCGTTGGCCCAGTTCCTCGAAGGCCTTCACCAGACTGTTGGCCAGCCCCTGGTCGCCGCTGATTGCCGCGATTTCCGGGCGCACGGTCGGCAGGACGATGAAATCGCGGTCCTCGCGCTTCAGCCGCGGCAGCAACCCCGCGCGTAAGAAGGACGACTTTCCCGATCCCGAGGCGCCCAGGATGACAAACACCTGCCGGCCGCCCCGCCCGCGCAACGCCAGCAGCTCTTCGCGCGCCCGCACCAGATCGTCGTCGCGGCCAAAGAAAATGCCGGCATCGTTGAGATCGAGCGGTTTCAACCCGCGGTAGGGCGCGCGAGCCGGCTCTTCGGGCGGCGGCCAGGGAAAGCTGGTGGTCTCAAAGCCGATCAGCCCAAGCTTGCCCAAGCCGGCGCGCAGCCGCAGCAGTTCTTCGTGCGGAAAGGTGACGGTCTGGGGTTTGCGGGCCGGCGGCGGCGCCACCGTGAACTCAACGGGTTTACCGCCGCGCGTGAGATCGACCAGCTGCCAGACCTTGGTCATCTCGCCCGGGATGCGATCCAGCGCCACCGGGCGAACGACAACGCCCACCGGCGCCGCCCCGATCTGGATCGCCTGATTGAATTCGGAAATGCAGTTCGGCGAAGCGGCCCATTCCGGCGACAGGCAGAAAATCACCGCCCGGCAGCGGCCGATGGAGGCGCGCAGAGCCGATTGCCAGCGATCCGCCGCCACCAGCCCTTCGGTGGGATGAATGTCCAGAAAGAGGTCGGTCCAGCCCTGGCCGACCAGCCACTCGCGCAGGGCGAGTGCCTCGGCATTGTTCTGGCCGGAGTGCGACAGGAAAATGCGCGCCATGGCAGCCCTCGACACCCGACGTCATTGGCCTCACCCTAAGTCAAATCGGCGGACCTGTCATCGTGCACCTGTGGAGTCCCCCTCCCCCTTCGAGCGCGCCAATGCCCACCTGCATTGATCTTGACCCATCGTCTCTTGTGGGATCGGAAGCCAGTTTTGTAGGGGCGCACCGCAGTTCGACCGGCGCGCCGCATCCGACAGACTACCTGTGTTGCACACCGGGCGCGCTGCTGCGCGCGCCGCGCAACGTCAGGAACAGATTGACCGTGATGGCTCGCACTTTTTCGGGCGTATCGGTATAATGAGCAAAGTTCGGGCGCGACACGGTGGCTGACTTGGCGGCGTAGCGCGAGATGTCGATGGGTTCGATGAGTCCGGAGGCCTGGCCGAAGCTGACCAGATGGCCGTTGGTCGCCATCGCCTCGTAGGATTTGGCCAGCGTATCGCGCCCCACCGCATCGAACACCACGTCGGCGCCGCGGCCGCGCGTGATTTCGGCCACGCGGGCGGAAAAATCTTCGACTTTGTAGTCGATGACATGGGCGCAGCCGGACGCCCTAGCGATCGCCATCTTCCCGGGGCCGCCCACGGTGCCGATCACCTCGGCGCCGAGCGCGCGCGTCCATTGACAGAGCAGCTGCCCGATCCCGCCGGCCGCAGCATGCACCAGTACGGTGTCGCCCTGGCGCACGCGCGCCACGCGGTGGATGAGAAACTCCGCCGACATGCCTTTCAGCATCACCGACGCCGCTGTCAGGTCGTCGATGTCGTCCGGCAAGCGCACCAGCAGCTCCGCGCTCATGGTGCGGACCTCCGTATACGCCCCAGGCGGCGGGCAGGCATAGGCCACCCGGTCGCCGGGGGCGACATTGGCCACGCCCGCGCCCACGTCCAGCACCACGCCGGCCGCTTCCATGCCCGGGATGCGCGATGGCGTCAGCATGTCAAACAGGCCGGTTCGGCAATAAACATCGATATAATTGACGCCGATGGCCGTGTGCCGGATGCGCACCTCGCCGGGGCCGGGTGGGCGTGCGGTGGTCGGACGCCACTGCAGCACCTCGGGGCCGCCGAAGGCCGTAACGACCATGGCGCCGGTGTCGATGAGGCCCGTACTGACGGAGTGCGGGGCGCGCGCTGGCGCCCGTGCCGCGCCCGACAGTTGCGCGCGCAACGCGGCGAAACCAGCCTCGTAAATGTCCTCGCCGACCACGCGCGCCAGCGCCGCCTCCTCGCCCGGCGGCGTACGCAACGTGCTGCGCCAGCGCCAGAAGGTGCGGTTGCCGTCGGTGATGGGACGGAGGCGGATGGTTGCCACATAGCCCATCAGCGGCATCGGCGCATCAAGGATGCAATAGCTGAGCGTGTGGTCGCGGTCCGACAGCGAAAGCAGTTGTTCACGTAGCGCGCCGCCCGTCGTCAGCTGGAAATCCCGTACACAGCCGATCTCGTCGCTGGCGCGCCCGTCCTCGATCTGACTGGCGGCGATGGCCGGATGCCAGCCGCCGTGGCTGTTGAAGTCGCGCAAGACCTCCCACACCGCCTCAATCGGCGCGTCGATGATCGTTGAACGGATGACTTCGACCATGGGGCGCGCTTATCGCTTGCCCGAAAATCGGCTCTTCAGCGCATCGAAGCCGCCCTGGAACACGCCCGTCCCGATGCTGGCGATCAGCTCACGCTCCTTGGCTCTGGGGCAGTCGAATTCCGCGCTCCATTCGGCAAAGGTGCGGCTGCGGTCGGTGACCGGCGTGAGCTTCAGCGTCGCGAGGTAGTTCTCGACCCCCATCGGGCTTTCCAGGATCGAGTAGGTGCAGCTCATGTCGTAGTCGGAGAGGGCCAAGAGTTGCTCGCGGATGCGCCCACCGGACTTCAACGTGAAATTCCGTATGCAGCCGACCTTATCGGCGGGTTGCCCCAGCTCGATGCGGCTGTCGGCGATGTCAGGATGCCAGGCAGGCAGCGCGTTGAAATCGCGAATGACCGCCCAGACGCCATCGGCGGGCGCGTCGATCACGCTGGAGGTGTAGATTTTGACCATCAACGACAAACTCCGTGGGGTGCGAACACTCCGCTCCCCCTACTTAGGGGGAGAGGATGTCGCCCGAGCCGTAGGCGAGGAACC
>JANMVX010000094.1:0-5747 GCA_031393505.1 Hyphomicrobiaceae bacterium
GGCTGCATGTTCACCACCTCGGCCGATCCGGGATAGCCGATGGGGCCGACGCCGCGGATGACCAGGATGGTGAACTCATCGATCCCCAGCTTCGGATCCTCGATGGTGTTGTGATAGTCCTCCGGCCCCTCGAACACGACGACTTTGCCCTCGAAGGCTTCGGGGTCCTTCGGATTGGACAGGTAGCGCTTGCGGAACTCCTCCGAGATCACCGAGGTCTTCATGATGGCACTGTCGAACAGCGTCCCCTTTAGGTTCACGAAGCCGGCGCGCGCCCTGACCGGGTTGCTCAGGGGGCGGATGACATCCTCGTTGATGATCTCCTTGCCCTCGCAATTGGCCCCGAGGCTCTTGCCGTTGACAGTCAGGGCGTCCGGATTTGGCAGCAGTTTTCCGCGCATCAGTTCGGCCACCACCGCCGGCACGCCGCCCGCGCGGTGATAGTCCTCGCCGAGATACTCTCCAGCCGGCTGCAGATTGACCAGCAGCGGAATCTCCAAACCGAACTTCTGCCAATCGTCATTGTTCAGCTCAACGCCAATGTGCCGCGCGATGGCAACCAGATGGATCGGCGCATTGGTCGAGCCGCCGATGGCCGAGTTGACGACGATGGCGTTCTCAAAGGCTTTGCGCGTCAGAATGTCCGACGGCTTCAGATCCTCGTGCACCATCCCAACGATGCGCTGGCCGGTGTAATACGACATTTGTCCACGTTCGCGGTACGGGGCAGGAATGGAGCCCGAACCCGGCAGCTGCATACCCAGCGCCTCGGCCAGCGAGTTCATCGTGGTCGCCGTGCCCATGGTGTTGCAATAGCCGGTCGAGGGGGCGGAGGTGGCCACCAGATCCATGAACCCCTTATAGTCCAGCTTACCCTGCGCCAGCTCCTGGCGCGCCTTCCACACGATGGTGCCCGATCCCGTGCGCTCGCCGCGATGATTACCGTTCAGCATCGGACCCACCGACAGCGCGATGGCTGGGATGTTGACGGTCGCCGCCGCCATCAGGCAGGCCGGCGTGGTCTTGTCGCAGCCGATCATCAGCACGACGCCGTCGAGGAAATAGCCGTAGAGCGTCTCGACCAAGCTGAGGTACGCGAGGTTACGGTCGAGCGCCGCAGTGGGGCGCTTGCCGGTCTCCTGGATCGGATGCACCGGGAACTCAATTGGTATGCCGCCGGCTTCGATGATGCCGTCGCGCACGCGTTTTGCCAGCTCGATATGGTGGCGGTTGCAGGGGGAGAGGTCGGAGCCCGTTTGGGCGATGCCGATAATCGGCTTGCCGCCCTGGAGTTCCTCAACCGTCAGCCCGTAGTTAAGGTAGCGCTCCAGATAGAGCGCCGTCATGGCCGGATTGTCGGGATTGTCGAACCAGGCGCGCGAACGAAGTTTCTTGGGCTGAGACTTGGTGTCCTTGGGGTTCGCCATGGTCGTGTCCCTGTTCTGATCATGAGTTTTGATTTGGACCGTGGGATATCGCGATTTCGGGTCCGTGGCTACGGGACCCTATGTCCTGGCCTAGGACCCCACGAGAAAGTCATACACATGCGCGGCGACGCGAACAGCGGCCTGGCCATCCCAATACTCGGGGATGCGTCCGGGCTTGGGCGGTTTGCTGAGCAGATCGCGGGCGGCGGCCTCCAGAGCCTGGGGTGAGCTGCCGACCAGAGTATTCGTCCCTTCGGTGACGGTGATCGGCCGCTCGGTGTTGTCGCGCACTGTCAGGCAGGGCACGCCGAGGGCTGTGGTCTCTTCCTGCACCCCGCCGCTATCGGTGATGGCCAGGCGCGTCTCCCGCATCAGGCCGATGGCGCGCAGATAACTCAAGGGCGGGGTCACCAGAATGCGTCCTTGAGCGAGCAGATCGCCAAGCCCATTTGCGGCGACGACACCGCGCGTTCGCGGATGCATGCCGAACACGAATGGCATGCGGTCAGAAAGCCCGACGATGACCTCGAGCAGGCCGCGCAGCTTTTCTGGATCGTCGACGTTGGAAGGGCGGTGCAGGGTGACGAAGCCAAAGCCCTTTGCCGCCGCCGCAAGAAACGCAGCGCTCGCGCCATTTTCCGCGAGAGTCTGCGCCACCGGCACCGCTCGCGCGAGGCTCGCTCGCAGCGAATCAATCATCACGTTGCCGACAAAATGCACGCGCTCGGGAGCAACGCCCTCGCGCGCCAGTTGCACCGTCGCGGCGCGTTCCGTCGTCAGCAGCAGATCGGACAGCCGGTCGGTGACCAGCCGGTTGATTTCCTCGGGCATGGCGCGGTCGTTGCTGCGCAGGCCCGCTTCGACATGGGTCAACGGAATGAGCATCTTCGACGTCACCAGCGCCGCCGCGAGGGTCGAGTTCACGTCGCCGACCACCAGCACCATTGCGGGCCGGTTCTTGGACCAAACCGTCTCCAGTCCCAGCATGATCTGCGCAGTCTGTTCGGTATGGGAGCCGGACCCGACCTCAAGATTGATGTCGGGCTCCGGGATCGCAAGTTCCTCAAAAAAGACTGCGTTCATGGCGACGTCGTAATGCTGGCCGGTATGGATCAGACGCGAACGAAAGCCGCCATGGGACGCCAGCGCGCGCAAGATCGGCGCGATTTTCACAAAGTTCGGACGGGCGCCGACGATGCAGTCGACGGCGAAGGGCGCGCGGGTGGCCATGTTGGTCCTCCGGAATGCGGGAGCGATTCGTTGGACACGACTATAGCCAGCGGCGCACCCGGGCGCAGTAGCGCTCGTAGTCGGCGCCGAAGCGGCGGCGCAAGTAGGCTTCTTCGGGAGCGATGGCGAGTTTGTACAAGGCTGCCGGCATTATCAGTGATAGGATCAGCAACCAGGTCGATCCCAGCGCGAAGGCCAGGCCGAGAAAGGCGACCGTGACGCCGAGATACATGGGATTACGCGTGAAGGCATAGATCCCACTCGCCGCCAGCACACGCGCGCGCGCCGTCGGATCGACCGCCGTGCCAACCTTGCGGAAATGCGCGATGCCGGAGATGGCCAGGGCGAAGCCGAGCGTGAACACCGCCCATCCGGCGCTATGCCAGGCGCCTTGGCGCGGCATGGCCGACAGCGGGACGAGGTGTTCGAGGGCGAAAGCGGCCGCGAGCACAACGACTTGTAGGATCGGCGGCCACGGCCAACGGTTCGGGCGGTCTTCAGTGGGGGTGGTCGGCGCTTCGGGGCTGTTTTCCATGACTGTTTCATAGCACGGATTGCCCACGGTCGTTCGCCATGGGACATTGGTGCATGATTGAAGCAGCGACATCGCGCACGCGCCTGCACGGCGACATCGAATGGCGCACTGAGCCGGGCTTGTGCGCCTATGGCCACGCCGTCGAGGCCATGGAGGCGCGCGTCGCGGCGATCGCGGCCGGCTCCGCGCCAGAAATGGTCTGGCTGCTGGAACATCCGCCGCTCTACACCGCCGGCACCAGTGCGCGCGAAGACGACCTGATTGCGCCCGCGCGCTTTCCGGTGCACCGCACGGGGCGGGGCGGTCAGTACACGTATCACGGGCCGGGCCAGAGGGTGGCTTATGTGATGCTGAACTTGGGCCGGCGTGGTGGCGATTTGCACGCGTACGTCAGCGGCTTGGAGCGCTGGTTGATCGAGACGCTGGTGGAATTTGGCGTGCGAGGAGAGGTGCGCAAGGGCCGCGTCGGCGTGTGGGTCGCGCGGGGCGTTGGACGCGAAGACAAGATCGGCGCCATCGGCGTGCGCGTGCGGCGGGGCGTGAGCTATCACGGGGTCAGCTTGAACGTCGCGCCGGTGCTGGAACATTTCTCCGGCATCGTGCCCTGCGGCATCCGCGAGCACGGGGTGACGAGTTTGGCCGATCTTGGGGTGCGGGCGGGGATCGCCGAGGTGGATGCGGCGTTGCGGCGGCAGTTTGATGCGGCGGTGTTGGGTACGCTAAGGTGATCAGGCGAAAATCCGCGACTGGGTGATTTCGCGCTCGCCAATCGGCCTAATTGCGTCAGCCTCAAACGTTTCCAAAGCAATGGTACGTCCATCGTTGGTGATGAACTCGACCATGAACCATTTTCCGTCCGGAGAGATATCGACGACTGTCCCCGTGTCACCAGCCTGCAACCGGTACTCGGAGAAAGATCTGTTCAGCGCAACGACGTCCAATTCCTCGATCATCTGACTACATCCGGGTCGCTAAAGACTGCCTCACGCAAATTCTCGAGCGTGAGCGATCTCTTTTTGGCCAACCAATCGCAAATCGCCTGTTGGTAGTGTCACGACGGCGATGGTCCTACCTTGCAAGGTCATGAACTCGACCTCGCAGTTTGCACCACTGGGATAAAGATGCACGACTGTGCCGATGTCACCCACTGTGAGCGAAAACTCGGGCACGTCTCGGTTCAGCGCAACGGTGTCCAACTCGGTGATCATGTTAACTCCTCAGTTCGGAAATGCGGTCACGAGCCTCGGACGCGTCTGCCCGACATCGATGATCCAAACTGCCTTCACGAGCGGCACCCTACCATCTGGCGCCCACATTGGTCCAATAATCTCATATTTCACGCCATCGAGGGTCGAGACCACCTTATGCACTTCGCAGCTCGTGACATGTGACAGGAGAGCCGAAGACAGCACGTCAGGTTGATCGCGGCAAAATCCGAATTGGCCAAAGAACCCTGCCTTGGGACCACCCTTGAGGTGAGTTGGATGCAGCAGGTACTCCGTGATCTTGCGCCGGTCGATGAATGCATTTTCAACATTTGGAACGCGCGACATGGGCTGCCTGGGCTGATCGGACGAACCGTTTGGCCAATAGCCGTTCCACTTGCTGAAGCCACCTAGGGTAATTGCTCACCCCCATTTTTCCCCCAGTGCGACGGACTGACTCGGGCGCGGGGGCTTGATCTGGCTTGAACGGGCTGATTCAAGCTGGGGATGGACACCGGGGCGCTTGGCACACTCGACAAGTCTGAGCTGATTGCGCTGATCATGGCGCTGTCCGAGCAGAACGCCGCGCTGCTGGCCCGGGTCGCTGCGCTCGAGGCCAGGCTGAACATTCCGCCCAAGACGCCGGACAACTCTTCGCTACCGCCCTCGACCGGCCAGAAGTCCAACCGGCCTGAGACGGGCAAGACGCAGCGCAAGGGCCGGCCGGGCGTGACGCGAACCCTCGACCCCAACCCCGACGAGGTGCGCGAGGTCTATGCCAAGGCCTGCACTGGCTGCGGCGCCAGGCTCTCCAAGGCCGACCAGCCGGACGTGCACGCCTACGATCACATCGACCTGCCGCCGATCAAGCCGGTAACGACGCGCATCAACCTGCATCGGGGCGCCTGCCCATGCTGCGGCGAGGGCGTCAGCGCCGCGCCGCCCGCCGACATGCCGATCGGCAGCCCCTTCGGCCCCGGTATCGTCGCCCTCGTGGTCTATCTGCATGCCTGTCATTTCGTCAGCTACAACCGCCTGGTCGAGATGCTGCACGGGCTGTTCGGCCTCAAGATATCGGAAGGCGCCATCGCCAACATGCTGGTGCGGGCGGCGTCTCCCTTTTGCGCCGCTGGCCGCCGCATCGAGGCCGAAGTACGCGCCGCGTCTGTCATCGCCAGCGACGAAACCTCGGCGCGGGTCATGGGAAAAACCCACTGGCAATGGGTGTTCGGCTGCGCGACAGCCGTCCGCCATGTCATCGCGCAGAGCCGCGGCAAGGCCGTGGTGCTCGGCTTCCTGGCGGGCGCACGGCCTAAGGTATGGATCTCCGACCGGCTCGCCGCGCAAGCT
>JANMVX010000095.1:0-3119 GCA_031393505.1 Hyphomicrobiaceae bacterium
TTGCCCCGATGCGCTGTGAGTCATCGCGTCGCATTACATGGGTACAATTTGGTCTCGCCAACAATGATGATCGGCGTCGAACCCATTGGCGCACAAGAGAAATAGACCTTGCGAGACACCCCAGATCGCTGGAACTTCAGCCTAAAGGCGAACAACGCCATCACCTTATTCATGTACGACCCGCTCTCGCGCCTGACCCAGGTCGCGACCCCGGACAACACCCTCGCATACAGCTACGACCCCGAGGGCAATCTCACCGCAGCCAACGACAACGACAGTGCACTGATCTTCCGCTACGACCCGCTGAACCGCGTCGTCACCGCCAACACGCTGGCCGCCTCGGGCGCGCAGCCGGTGACCGCGCTCAGCTACCTCTACGACGCCCGCCACAACCTGCTGTCGATCGCCGACTCGGCCGGCGGCACGACGCGCCACGCCTGGGACAAGGCCGACCGCCTGCGCGACGTGCAGACCGCCGCCGGCGACCACATCGGCCTCGCCTACGACCTCGCTGGCCGCATGACCGGCATGACCTTCCCGAACGGCGTGGTCACCACGGCGACTTTCGATACGGGCGGGCGCATCTCGGCGCTGACGTCAGTGGGATCGGCGGGGTCGTTGTCCGCCTACGGACATTTGTACGACGCACGCGGAGACATATCGAGCATCACCGAACTCAACCAGGTGAAGAGCTACAGCTATGACGCGCTCGAACGCCTGAAAACCGGCGGCACCGCGCAGGCCCCCGAAGCCTACAGCTACGACCCCGAAGGCAACCGCACCTCCTCGCACCTCTCGACGACGTATGTGACGGACGCCGCCAACCGGCTGCTGGAGGACGATACGTTCCGGTGTGTGTATGACGGCAACGGCAATCTCTCGACCAAAACGGAAAAGGCGAACGGGGCGGTTACGACGTACCGCTAAGACGCGCAAGACCAGCTGACGGGTGTCGATCTGCCGGATAGGACGCTGGCGCGTTACCGGTTCGACGCAATCAGGCGGCGGATCGAGAAGTTGGTCGGGCCGGTTGCGACAAGGTATGTGAACGACGGCAGTGATATTCTGCTGGAATACGATGGGACGAACACGTTCCGGGCACGCTATGCGCATGGTGCAGAGGTCGATCAGCCACTTGCGTTTGAGCGGGGAGGGTCGCGGTACTTTTACCACGCCAATCACCAGGGCTCGATCCGTCAGGTAACGGACGCCTCGGGTGCAAAGGTCGATGAGTACGACTACGACGCCTACGGTAAGTCCACCGCGCAATTGGTAGGCGTGCCACAACCGTTCGGATATGTTGCTCGTGAATTGGATGCAGAATCTGGATTGTTGCATAATTACTATCGAGCATTCATCCCGGGAACGGGGCGATTTTTGCAAGAGGATCCGATAGGGTTCAATTCCGGGGAATTGAATATCTATAACTATGTTTGGAATAATCCTGTCAAATGGACCGACCCTACCGGATTGAGTGCAATGGAAGAAGGTGGAACCGGATCAGTCGGTGCAGGCACCGCAGACAGTATGGTCAAGATGAAGCATGCAATAAATTGCACCTTCTCGATATTGACAGCAGGACTTCATATAGCCAACGAAGGTTACACCGACATCCGAACTGTTGGCGAAAGCTGCGGCGCAACAGGCGAACCACCAAACATTCTCGAGGGGGCCTGCGAATTTGGAGCCGCTCTGTCTGGCAGTTCATTTGTAGCGGGCACCCCAGTGCAAACTCCTACTGGGCCGGTTTCCATCGAGCGTTTGCGAATTGGCGATGAGATCTTATCATGGGATGAGCGCACAGGTGAGACGCACTCGCAGCTGGTCACAAATCTTCGTCGTCACACCGAGGACAGTGGCATAGTTCGTCTTTCGCTGCGGCATACCCGCAGCGCAGACAGCCCGCTGATGGTCGCAGACAGCGTCGCTACTGATGTCATTGGCGTAACTCAGAAGCATCCTTTCTTTGTGGTGGGACGCGGATGGATGATGGCTAGGGGACTCCAGTCCGGTGATCAGATTGACACGCGGACCGGCGCATTGGTCGTCGTGTCGAGTCGATTCGAGAACGGGCCGCAGGAGGTTTACAATTTAAGCGTCTCTAGCGATTCTACATATTTTGTGGGCGCTGGTGAGGCCGTTGTCCATAGTGGGAAATGGAAGGATAAAGTGCACGATGCGGCTGTAATTGCTCACCCCCATTTGGCGCTGCGTGCGACGGACTGACTCGGGCGCGGGGGCTTGATCTGGTTTGAACGGGCTGATTCAAGTTCGGGATGGACACCGGGTCGCTTGGCACACTCGACAAGTCTGAGCTGATTGCGCTGATCGTGGCGCTGTCGGAGCAGAACACCGCGCTGCTCGCTCGGGTCGCCGCGCTCGAGGCCAAGCTGGGCATTCCGCCCAAGACGCCGGACAACTCCTCAGCTCCGCCCTCGACCGGCCAGAAGCCCAACCGGCCCGAACCGGGCAAGACGCAACGCAAGGGGCGGCCGGGCGTGTCGCGCGCGCTCGACCCAAACCCCGACCATGTGCGCGAGGTCTATGCCAAGGCCTGCACGGGCTGCGGCGCCAGGCTGTCTGCGGCCGACCAGCCGGACGTGCACGCCTACGATCACCTCGACCTGCCGCCGATCAAGCCGGTGACGACGCGCGTCAACCTGCATCGCGGCGCCTGCCCGTGTTGCGGCAAGGGCGTCACCGCCACGCCGCCTGCCGACATGCCGACCGGCAGCCCGTTCGGTCCCGGGATCGTCGCGCTTGTCGTCTATCTGCACGCCTGCCATTTCGTCAGTTACAACCGGCTGGTCGAGATGCTGCACGGACTGTTCGGTCTCACCCTATCGGAAGGCGCCATCGCCAACATGCTGGGCCGCGCGGCCGCGCCGTTCGCAGCCGCCGGCCACCGCATCGAGGCCGAGGTGCGCGCCGCACCCGTCATCGCCAGCGACGAAACGTCGGCGCGGGTGGCGGGAAAGACCCACTGGCAATGGGTGTTCGGCTGCGCGACAGCCGTCCGCCATGTCATCGCGCAGAGCCGCGGCAAGGCCGTGGTGCTCGGCTTCCTGGCGGGCGCACGGCCTAAGGTATGGATCTCCGACCGGCTCGCCGCGCAAGCT
>JANMVX010000096.1:0-4676 GCA_031393505.1 Hyphomicrobiaceae bacterium
CTTCCCTGCACCCGCATCCACCTTGCGAGCCAGCCGCAGCGCCCCTATTGTCCCGCCCGCGACAACATTCGGAGGGACGGGCGCCATGACGCTCAATGCTAAGCTTCGCGGCTCATTCACGGCCCTGATCACCCCGTTCAAAAACGGCAAGGTGGACGAAAAGGCGTTCCAAAAGTTCGTCGAGTGGCAGATCGCCGAGGGCACCAACGGCCTGGTGCCGGTGGGGACGACCGGCGAGAGCCCGACCGTCTCGCACGAGGAACACAAGCGCGTGGTCGAGCTGTGCATCGAGGTCGCGGCGGGACGAGTCCCCGTGATCGCGGGGGCGGGCTCCAATTCCACCGACGAAGCCATCGATTTCACCCGCCACGCCAAGAAGGTGGGCGCCGACGCCGTGCTGACGGTCTGCCCCTATTACAACAAGCCGACGCAAGAGGGCATGTTCCTGCACTACCAGGCCATCGCCAAGGCCGTGGACATCCCCATCGTGGTCTACAACGTCCCGGCACGGACGATCACCGACATCTCGGTCGACACGTTGGCGCGATTGGTAAAACTGCCGCAGATCGTGGGCATTAAGGACGCCACGGCCAACATGAACCGGGCCTCGCAGCAGCGCGCGCGACTGGGGGAGAAATTCATCATGCTGTCGGGCGAGGACGCGACGGCGTTGGGGTTCAACGCCCACGGTGGCCAGGGGTGTATCTCGGTGACGTCAAACGTCGCGCCAAGGCTGTGCGCGGAGTTCCAGGCGGCGTGCTTGCGCGGGGATTACGCGGCGGCGCTGCGGTTGCAGGATCGGCTGCTCCCCTTACACGACGCGCTGTTCGTGGAGACCAACCCTGGGCCGGTGAAGTACGCGGTGTCCCGGCTGGGGATGTGCGAGGCGGGGGCCCGGCTGCCGCTGGCGCCGGTGAGCGAGGCGGCGCGGAAGGTGGTGGATGAGGCGATGCGGGTGGTGGGGGTGGGGTGAGCTGTCGTTACAGAGTATCCTCCCGGGACCTCTGACGCGTTCGGACGATCTTAACCGGACGATGCTTGACTCTCGGTGAACCCGGGGGGACCAAATCCGTGCGCATACTTGCAGCCATACTTGCCTTAGCTTGCCTCTTTGCCTCCGAACCAGTCCATGCCGCACCTGCATATTGTTCTGCGGACATAAGTGACGCACCAGGCTTGTTGCGCTCTCCCGACAACCTTCGTAGTGGCCAAGTGATCACTCTTGGTTTTGCCCCCTATCTGCTCGGGCTTGACGACGCGCTGTGGAACCTCGGCAGCGACAAGCGAAGGCATTTCATCTTGCCGCAAGACCCAATTCGGCCACTCCAGGTTGCAGTAAACTCATTGGAACGGACTGTCTATGCGGCAACTAAGACCGGTCTGTATGCAATTGATGGGACGGGCACGGCCACTCTTATTCCAGCGCAACCTGCAGATCTCACCAAACCCTTGGCAGTCGCATATATTGAACGGCTTGAGTTAATTTATATCCTCGCTCAAGACGGGCTCTATTCATACAGCAAGGCGCGCGGGTTTCAATTCATCCTGAAGACCGGCGAAATTACTGCTGCTTCCAGGGGCGTGTATACCAACGCTTTCATTGTCGATTTACCCTCGTTGAACCATGTTCTCCTGCGGGTGGAGTTAACGCTTGCAACGCTCAACGATGCAAATGTTCTGTCCAAATTGCCGGAAGCCCCACTCGAAAACGAATCAAGACTCGATATTTATGACTTTCCAAGTGCAGGCGGGGCCGTCGTCGTTTTCCCAAACCACGCGATCTATGGTCTTGGGCAGGACAGCAAGCAATCCCCTCCCAAGCTGAGACTTCTTGATGAGCGCCGCCCTCCTCGGTCGTCCTATTACTCAACTGGGGATGCGGTATACGTCCATGGCTTCGACTTCAAAACGCATGATGAAGTATATTACAAGGTTACGCCATCGACTATGAGCCGCACTGACACGCCGGTCCAGCGAACGTTGCAACCTGGCGCGGTGCATCCAGTCACAGGCGAGCGCATTGTAAGCAATGGCAATCAGCTGGGTGTGCAGCAGGGCGAGTCCTTCCGGCCAATCGAAGGCACCGAACTCCTTCGCGGGTCGGCCCTGTATGCGACAACCCAAGGCGTGCTCGCAAAATCACCCGCCGGCTACTATTTGATCACCAGGGAAAGTGGCGGTTGTCCTTCGACATCGCAATTGCAGGAATCGCGCAACGTGTGCGCCCTCCCCATCACGAGGGATGCAACACCATCACCCCTGCTAGTTACCAATATCGGGCCTGGAGCAAATGGCAGCATCGTCACACTTACACCACTGGGGTTTTATAGAATTGATAAAGGTAGTAGATCTGCGGTAAGTCTTGGATTAAACAGAATTGGAGAGCAAGAGGCGATAGTGGCGGAGCTTCCGTGGTTGAGCACGTTTCTCGTTGAGCGGGATAGAGTCATATATATCAAAAGTGACCATAAACCTTTGAAGATGGGAACCCGCAATCTAGATCGGAGCGATGTCGCTTTGATCGACGAGAAACGCGAAATCATCTTGTTTGCCACCAATAACACCTATGCCGTTCTGAACCGGGACGGCTTGCAGATGCTTCGTCTGCCAGGTGGTTTTCGGTCTTTTATGGGCGACGTGACGGAGAGTGGTGATGGCGGGTTGGCGCAAAGTGGTGATGGCGAAATACTTGTAATCGGCGCGCGAGATATATCTTGCGGGAACTGCGGAGAAAATGGCCCCACACCAAGCGCGGTGTTGCGGCTTACACCCGAGATCGGACTGGAGGAAGTTCAACTACCGGGTGCCGGCGACCGGGTCGAGATATACGGCGTATTCGCCCTCTCCGGGCGACGGGGGATTCTCATCGAGACGTCTGCCGGACCCTACCTGTACAAGGACCGGACGGCCCGAAAAACCGGCGAGCGGCGGCGCTTTCGCATCGACCGGATCGTCGATGTTCCAACAGCTGGCGCCACATTTGCCGTCAGCTGGAAAGACCTGCACAGCCTGGATCCGGAAACGTTTGGCGACCGTGGTCTCATCTTCACCAGCCGCGACTATCAGGGGATCGGCCGTTTTGCTCGCGACTTCAATGCCTCAAGCATGCTGTTTGGGTCTGCCGAAGGCTTGAAACGAGTGACCGCGGACGGGGCTGTTACGAATGTCGTTCCGGACGGCAACGTCTCATCTGGATCGACCAAGTTCGTCTACCGGCCGGCGGAATGGACAAGCGCTCTGTTCAGCGCCCCGATCGGTGTTCGGGTTCTGGAGAAAGATGGCAGCCTCAGCCTGATCAAGGGTCTGCCGCAGCTCGCCGGAGGCGAAGACCCACACTTTATTATCGCAAATGACCGCGTGTTTGCGTGGAGCGGTTTCTCACTGGTCGAAATCATAGGCGGACCCGAAGCAGCGGAACTTTGCGCCAAGTCAGTCGCCCAGCCCGACGAGTCGATGTACGTCCTGGTCAGAAAGTTGGCGAGTAAAGAGGAGCAGCGCTTTAAATTCGACTTTGCTGCAGCCACACCCGGCACGCGCGTGCAATGTGTCAAGCGAGCCACAACGTGGGAGTGCGACAAGCTTCCTTGACCGTGCTCGCGCCCGATCAGCTCGGACAAACCACCCTCACGACCGCCGGTTCTTCACCAGCACCTGCACCGCGAACGCCCGGCGATCCCGCTTCGGCGCGGCCTACAGCGCTGCGATAGCGACTTCGGCGTCCTTGATCGCTGACAACGCCTCCGACCGCAAAACCCGGAAACCCGGATCGAAGGCGGACGGGATCGAGTCGCGCGGGTAGGGGCAGCACGCGCGAAAACCGGATCTTGATCCAGCGCCAGCGAACGGAGAAATCGGCGTCGCCCGGCGGCAGGGTCCAGACGGCGTGCAGGTGGTCCGGCAGGATGACCATGGCGTCGATGACAAAGGGAAAGCGCGCGTGGGTGTCGCGGACGGCATCGCGGAGGTGGCCGATGTGGTCGACCAGCAAGCGGCTTGGACGGTCGAGCAGGTTGACCGTGAAGAAGTAGCAGCCACCGGGGACATAGATGCGGCGATAGTTCGGCATGGCACAACGTAGACGGAGTGTGTGGCACGGCGCAATACGCGAAACGCTATTGCGCCCTACGGACCATCGCGTCTCGGTCCGTAGGGCGCAATATGCCCACTTTGGCCGTATTGTGCCGCGCCCAGGCGCGAACTTATCAACGAAACCCGCAAACCACTGACCCGTAAAGATCCCGGATATTTGGTGCCGAAGAGCGCGCCAAATTCCGGGAGGCGTCAAATGGATTGCTCTCAAAGCCCACCCCACGCTTCCCGGAATTTGACGCGCCTTTTTGCGCGGCAAATATCCGGGATCCTTACCTCGTGCGGCTCCAGCCGTGCTCGCGCCACACGCGCCCTCGCGCCGCCGCTAAAGATCTTCGTACAGATCACGCCAGGTCGGATTGTCCGTCTCGATCAGCTCGATCTTCCAATCGCGCAGCCAGCGCTTCATCAGGTACTCGCGCTGGGTGGCGGCGGCGGAGGAGAGGTGGTGCTCGTAGTAGACCAGGCGGCCGACCCAAAAGCGCTTGGTGAAGCCGGCGACGACGCGCTCGCGGTGCTGCCAGGCGCGGCCGGGGAGGTCGCTGGTCATGCCGGTGTAGATGACGCCGCGCGGTTTGCTGGCGGTC
>JANMVX010000107.1:0-4228 GCA_031393505.1 Hyphomicrobiaceae bacterium
GGCTACTACCTGCACCGCTCGTTCTGGATCGGCCGCAATGGCCTGATCGAGCAGCACCCGCAAGCCGTGGTGGCCTTCCTCGTCGCGCAGCAGGAAGCCGTGGCGGCCCTCACCGCTATGGACGCCGGTGCCGTGTCGCAACTGGTCAAGGATTACTGGAAGCTTGACGCCACGCTGGGCGCCAAAGTGGTCAAGGATGACGTGCTGTTCGCCCGTGGCTGGTCCTGGCCCACCGAAAACGACGCGCGCGCCGTGCTGGAGACCTCCAAGTTCATGGCCGACAACAAGGTGATCGAAAAACCCTTGCAGTGGGCCCAGGTCAAGGGAGCCTTCTCGCGCACGGCGCCGCTGGTCAAGCAAGCCTACGACAAGCTCGGCGCCAAGCCGGGGGCAACAGAATTCACGCGCACCGATGTGGCCGACCTGCGCGGCCGGCCGGTGTGGGAAATCAACCAGTGGGCCGACCGCACCTGAGCCGGCCCCATCATTTTTTCAAACAGGAGCATAGCAATGAAAGTTGGATTTATCGGCCTTGGCGTCATGGGCGCGCCCATGGCCTTGAACATTCTCAAGGCCGGCCACGAATTGACAGTTTTCGACCGCAGTCCCGAGGCCGTATCCCGTCTCGTCCAGGCGGGCGCCAAGGCAGCTGCCACGGCAAGGGATGTCGGCGCAGCCAGCGAGTTTGTCGTCACCATGCTGCCTGAGCCGCAGCATGTCGAGGAGGTGGTATTGGGCAAGGGCGGCGTCGCAGAAGGCCTGCAACAAGGGGGCATCGTGATCGAGATGAGCACCATCGATCCGGGCACCTCCATGAAGGTCGGCGACGAACTGCGCAAGCGCGGCATGGATCTTGTGGATTCGCCCGTGGGCAAGACCAGCGAGCACGCCGCCACCGGCACGCTGACGCTCATGGTGGGCGGCAACCAGGCCGCCATCGACCGTGCCATGCCGGTCCTCAAGTGCATGGGCACCGACACCTACTTTTGCGGTGGCCCTGGCACTGGCCATGCCATGAAGATCACCAACAATCTGCTGGCCACGACCATCATGGTTGCCAACACCGAAGCGCTGGCGATTGGCATCAAGGCAGGCCTGACGCTGGAGCTGATGCAGCGTGTGATGCGAACGACCATGGCGTGGAACCAGCAATTGGCCGTTGCCATGCCCAAGAAGGCTTTCCTGGGCGACGACAGTCCTGGCTTTGCCTGCCGCCTGGCAGGCAAGGACGTGCGCCTGGCTTGCGAGGTGGCCGAGGCACAGGGCTTTGAGGCCCTCGTCGGCCGCGCGGCGCAAGCCACGCTGGATCGCGCTGGCAAGATGGGCATGGGCGATCGCGACACTGCAGTACTGATGAAGATTCGCGAGAATGAGCTGGGCATCCTGGTGCGCCAGCCTGCAACGTCCCCGGTCAATACGGCCTGAAGAAAGACAGCAGCATGCCAGCCTACGTCATCAACGATATGGAAATCACGGACCCGGACCTGTTCGAGGAATACAAGAAACTCTCGCCGGCCACGGTGGCTCTGTATGGTGGTCGTTTTCTCGCGCGTGGTGGACACATTGAGGCGCTGGAGGGTAGCTGGTCACCAAAGCGCGTCGTGATCCTCGAATTTCCCAGCATGGCTCAGGCGAGGTCCTGGTCTGATTCACCAGAATACGCACCAGCCAAGCGTCTGCGTCAGATGTCAGCGAAGTCCAATCTGGTGATGATTGAGGGCTTCGTTCCTGACTAACGTACTGAAGCTGCTGGTCCTCGCCGCTCCAGCAGCTTGACGAGCACTTGCAATGATCGATTCACCGGCGTCGGCACGCCCAGCGCCTGTCCGAGCCTGACGACGTGGCCATTCAGATGGTCGATCTCCGTGCGCTTGCCGCGCGCGAGGTCCTGCGCCATGGAAGCGTACTGTCCAGACTGGCTGCCGGTACGCCGCAGCGCTTCCCACGGGTCGCCGGGAACCTGGATGTGCGCTGCTACCGCGACCGCGAGGCATTCCTCCACCACGTCGCGCATCACGGCCTTGACACCCGCCCCCTGCAACAGCGGCCCGAACGGCAGCTGCGCGATGGCCGACAGGGGGTTGTAGGCACAGTTGACGATCAGCTTCGCCCACTGGGCACCAGTTACGTTGTCGGACAGATGCAAGGGAATGCCGGCTGGCCGGAAAAGCGCGGCCAGCCGCTGTCCCAGGGCGGAGTCGGGAATGACGAGTTCACCGCGTCCCCGGTGTTTCACGTGGCCGGGGGCGACCATCTCTGTAGCGACATAGACGACCGCCGGCAAAACCCGCTGCCGCAGCACCGATTCCAGCCGCTGCGCGTTGTCGACCCCGTTCTGCAGGCTGAGCACTGCGGCGCCTTCGGCGAGATGCGGCGCGATGCTTGCCGCAGCCGAGTCGGTGTCGATCGATTTTACGCAGAAGAGCACCAACTCGGCGTCCTTGACCGCGTCGGCGTCGGATTCCGCGCGAACCCGCACGTGCTCGCGAAACGTTTGTGTGTCGATCAGCAGTCCGTCGCGACGGATGGCCTGAACGTGCGCGGCGCGCCCGATCAGCGTCACATCGTGCCCGGCACGCGCCAGCATGCCGCCGAAATAGCAACCCACCGAGCCGGCCCCCATGACCGCGATCTTCATTGCCGCTCCTGTCGCATCCGCTTTACGGGTCGCTCGACGCCTGCGCGCATCGGCCTACTCTTCCTTGATCCCCGCATCCTTGATGATCTTCTGGTACTTGGCGTGTTCGCTCTTCACGAAGGCCGCGAAGGTGGCGCGGGATTCGTCGGACACCGTCATGCCGGCCTTCTCGATGTTGGCGCGGATGGCGGGCGTCGCGAAGATGGACACCGATTCACGGTGCAGCCGGTCGAGAACCGCATCCGGCGTGCCGGACGGAGCGAACAGGGCGACCCAGACGGGGAAGTCGTAGTTCTCGAGGCTGGGGGTCTCGGACACGGAAGGAACGTCCGGCGCTGCACGTAGCCGGGTTTTGGTCGACATGCCGATGGCAACAAGCTTGCCCGACTGCACATGCACCATGGCTGGCGGGAAACCCGCGAACATCATCGACACCTGGTTGCCCAGTACGTCGGTCAGCGCGGGCGTGACGCCCTTGTACGGGATGTGGCGCAACTGGATGCCGGCAGCCCGGCTGAACATCTCCATCGCGATATGCTGAACCGATCCATTCCCGGCGGTGGCATAGGTGAGCTCGCCCGGATTCTTTTTTGCCAGCGCGATCACGTCCTTCGTCGTGCGCGCCGGGAATGCCGGATTCGCGACCAGCATGAAGGGGTATCTGACGGCCATCGCCACCGGAGCCAAGTCTTTGTCTGGCTGATAGACCATCTTGTCGTGCATGTGGGGCATGAACACGGTCTCTGCCATCGCCGCCATGAGGAGGGTGTGCCCGTCCGGCGCTGACTTCGCGACGTAGTTGGCGCCTATCATTCCCGAGGCCCCCACCCGGTTCTCTACCGTCACCGGCTGGCCCAGGCGTTTGCCCAGTTCACCGGCGAGTACCCGCGCCATCTGGTCCGCCACACCGCCGGCGGGATAGGCGGCAACAATGGTGATCGGCTTTTGCGGAAAGGCCTGCGCAAGCGCAGCGCAGGGGATGGCCATGGCTATGGCCGCAGTAACAAAGGCCAGTGCCATGCGAAGCGGGATATTGCTCACTTGGCATCCTCGAATCATGGGTTATTTGGCGCGGCCTGACGCGGCGAACTCTTTGAGGTGCGACGGGTCGATGGCGTTCTGTATCACGCTCATCGGCACGGGTTCCGGAATGCTTTTGGTCGCATGCAGCACCTGCATGGCGAGCTGAAGCTTGCCGGCCAGGCCGCCTTCCTTCGACGTGAGCGAAAGTGCGGACGCGGGGTCGATCTGCTGGGCGAAGGTCGGCCGCTGCATGTAAATGCGCGCTATGGTTGCCTTGGCCACGGCCGGCGACAGCCCCAGCCGCTTGACGAGCGCGTCAATGGCGATCTGCGGATCTTTGGCGACAGCCTCCGATGCCATCGCGTCGACCTGCAGCAGCTTCACGCCGATCTCGGGATGGCTCTTGATGAAGGCTGGCCGCACGCCCGTCATGCGCGGGCACACGCCGCCGGGGGTGTAGTCGGGATCCCAGCTCACGACGCGAAAGCCTTCCGCGTCGAGCGCCATGGAGTAGGGCGCCCAGGCGATGCCCGCGTCGATGGAATTGCTTTTGAACGCGTTCCTGAG
>JANMVX010000158.1:0-4407 GCA_031393505.1 Hyphomicrobiaceae bacterium
GCGCCTGGCTACAACCGCTTAAAGCGGGCAGCGAAATCTATTTACTGCCGCCGCTGTCGGGGGGGTGAGGGCGCCGCTGCAAAACCGCAAAGAGAGTGCCACCTCATGCTCATTGGAACCTGCCATTGTGGCTCCATTGGCTGGACCTTCGAGGGAATGCCTGAATCGGTCACGGCCTGCAACTGCACGCTTTGCCGCCGCTACGGCGTGTTGTGGATCTATGACTACGAAGGCGAGCGGATCAAAATCTCAGGCCCAAGGGCTGTTTACACGCGCCATGATCGAAGCGACCCTGCGCTGGAAATCCACTTCTGCGGCCGTTGCGGGTGCGTGACCAGCTGGCGCGGTCTCAAGCTCGACGCTGGCCGCCGCCGCATCGCCGTCAATTTGCGGCTGACCGAGCCTGGTCCGGTCGCTCATCTGCCAATTGATCATTTCGACGGCCTCGAAAAGTTTGATGATCTACCGCGTGACGCCCGCTGCGTATCGGATATGTGGTTCTGAGACGGGACAATTTGCGCAGAGTGGTTGCTCTAAAAATACGTGCCCTGGAACGCCGCCGCATCGTCCGACAATCCTGCGATCTTGTTCGTCGCCCGACGATAGAATTTGAAATTGAGCTCGGTCCCTGGCTGGCCGTCTTGCCAGTCCGTGAGATGCTGGAGCTCACTGCGCCCCAGCGAGCGCTTGGCGAGCGCGGTGCGTTTGATGGAGACGGTCACACGAGGCGTCTGCCGGGCGATGCCGGGCGTCTAAGCAGACTCTGAGCACTTGACCAACGAATCCAGTTCGTGATTCCGTCTTCCTACTGATTCGCGGAGGCGGGACATGGCGGGCAAATCTCCAGTGACTGCGAGTGATGAGCAAAAACGGGCGCTGGAGGCGCTGGCCGGATCGAAGGATCGGCGCGAGGCCGATCGGGCCCGCGCCATCCTGTTGACGCTGAAGGGCTGGACCAGTCCCGACATCGCCGAGGTGTTCTGTGTGCGCGAGGACATGGTTCGCTTCTGGCGGGGTGATTTTATGCGCGACGGTATCGAGGGCATCAAGGCCAGCGTGTATGCAGGTCCGCCGCCCGTGAAGACCGAGGCGGCCCTGCGCGTGTGTACGCCGCTTCTCGAAGCGCCCGTCGCCGACCGCGCCAATTGGACCATCCCGCGGCTCATCGCCGAGGTCAAACGGGTGGAGCGCATCGACATCGGGCCGTCCCAACTGTCCAAGGCGCTGCGAAAAAAAACTTCCGTTGGCGGCGGCCCCGGCACACGCTGAAGGGACGCCAGATCGCGGCCGAGATCGAGCGCGTGGGACTGCGCCTGCAACTGCGCAAGGCTCAGGCCGAGGTCGGCGATATCGTGCTGCTCTACGGCGACGAGAGCGAGGCACTGACGCATCCTTATCTGGCGCGCGCATGGGCCAAGCGCGGGGCCGACCTCAGAGTGCCGGCGCCCGGGCAGGCCAAGAAAGTGGCAATGATGGGCTCGCTCGATCACGTCGAACGCCGACTCATCGTGCACACGAGCCGAACCAAGCGCAGCGCCGACTTCATCATCCATCTGGAGCAACTGGACCGGCTGTACGGCCCCAAGCCCGGGCAGGCGACCAAGCCCGTGGTACTGGTCGAGGACAACGGGCCGATCCACGCCAGCAAGATCTCTCGGGCGGCACTCGAAGCGCGCAGACATTGGCTCACTGTCGAGTGGCTGCCCAAGTACGCCCCCGAACTCAATGACATCGAGGTTGTCTGGCACGATCTCAAAGCGCATCATCTGGCCCATCAGACTTTCACCGATGTCGCGGCTCTCGACCACGAAATCCACGCGGCAGTGGAAGCCTTGAACGCCGAGAGAGCCTTTGATTCGGTGGTCAACCGGCGAATCTCTGCTTAGTACGTCTGATCGCGGCTCCGCGAGCCGATCCGGCAGGCGCGCGCCGAAGAGCGACGGTCGAGGCGCGCAACGCACCGGCCGGCCGTGGAACGCGACCCAGCGGGCGAACAAGGAAGCTCGCCGGGTGCGTGACGGCGCTCGACCATAGTTCACTATGCTCGTCGCGCCGTTCCTGCCCGGCGAGCTTGCTTGTTCGTCACACGTGCTAGCTACTTCTGATAGTGGGTACTAGTGGCCTGCATCGGCTAATTTGACTCATGGCGTGTTGCCGCGAACGCTGATTCTTGTCTTGCCGGTAGCAACTGGCAAGGCGAATCGATCATGGCAGCCAAGAAATTCTTGGTCGAACTCAGCGCCGATGAGCGCAAGCGGCTGAACGACTTTATCTCCAAGGGCAAAGCCCCGGCAAAGGCAATCCTGAAGGCCCGCATCCTGCTCAAGGCAGACCAATCGGAGGCCGGCTGCGGCTGGCTGGACGATCAGATCGTCAAGGCGCTCGACACCAATCTGACGATGGTGTCGCGGGTGCGCGAGACGCTGGTGACCCAGGGACTCGATGCGGTGCTCACGCGCAAAAAGCGCGAAACGCCGCCAGTTCGGCCGATCTTCGACGGCGAAGCCCAAGCCAAGCTAACCGCGTTGGCCTGCTCGCAGCCGCCGCCCGGTCATGCCCGCTGGACGATCCGTCTGTTAGCGGAACATGTCGTCGAGCGCAAAATCGTTGACGCCGCGCATTTCAACACTGTCGGCCGCGCGCTAAAAAAAACGATCTCAAGCCGCACCTGACGGACTATTGGGTCATTCCGCCGAAGGCCAACGCGGTCTTTGTCGCGGCGATGGAAGACGTGCTCGAGGTCTATACGCGCCCGCACGATCCGGCGCGCCCCTTGGTCTGCCTCGATGAAACCTCCAAGCAGTTGGTCGAGGAGACGCGCGCGCCGTTGCCCATGCTGCCGGGACAGCCCGCGCGCCACGATTACGAATACCAGCGCAACGGCACGGCCAATCTGTTCATGCTGTTTGCGCCGCTCGAAGGCTGGCGTCATGCTGAGGTCACCGAACGGCGCACCGCCATCGACTATGCCCATATCCTGCGTGACCTGAGCGATATCCACTTTCCCCAAGCCGGGAAGATCGTGCTGGTTCAGGACAACCTGAATACGCACACGCCAGCCTCCCTCTACGAGGCGTTCGAACCGGCCGAGGCCCGCCGCATCATCGAGCGGTTCGAATGGCACTACACGCCCAAACACGGCAGCTGGCTCAATCTGGCAGAGTCAGAGCTGGCTGTGCTGGGGCGCCAGTGCCTGGCTCGACGTATCGCCGGCGCCGCCACCCTCAAGACAGAGGTCGATGAATGGCTCCAGCACCGCAACGCCCATCACGCCAAAGCCAACTGGCGCTTTACAACAACCGACGCCCGCATCAAGCTGAAAAGCTTGTATCCAGCCATTTAGATGATTCAGACCACTAGGGCCTGTCGTCATTTGACGCGAGTCCGTCATGCCACAGCGGATCGAAAATCGCTATCCAGCCTCCCGATTGTCGTCGGTTGGGCGATTCCCAAATCACTTTTTCTCTGACTCATGGGTGGTCGGCAACTGGGAGGCCGACACATGCAGCGCTTCGCCTTGCGCGACGACCAATGGCACCGGATCAAAGACATGCTGCCGGGCCGCCAAGGCCATGTCGGCGGCACGGCGGCAGACAATCGGCTGTTCGTCGACGCGGTGCTCTTCCGCTATCGCACGGGTATTCCGTGGCGTGATCTTCCGGATCGGTACGGGCACTGGAAGCCGACCCACAAGCGATACCGCAGATGGTACGAAAGTGGCGTGTTTGCGCGCATTTTCGAGATGCTGGCACGCGACGCCGACGCCGAATACATGATGCTCGACGCGACTATCGTGCGCGCCCACCAGCACAGCGCCGGCGCCCAAAAAAAGACGGCGCGGACCAAGCCATCGGCCGCTCGCGCGGTGGTCTGACGACCAAGATTCATGCTGTCGTTGATGCTCTCGGCAATCCCGTCGCACTCGCGCTGACGCCCGGACAGGCAGCCGATATCACGCAGGCCGAACCGCTGCTTGAGCAGATCAGGCCCGATGTCCTCATTGCCGACAAGGGCTACGATTGCGACGCGCTGGTTGACGTGCTCGAACGCCGCGACATCACGCCGGTGATCCCGTCAAAGGTCAATCGAAAGCAACAGCGCAAAACTGATTTCGCCCTGTACCGCGAGCGCAACCTCGTCGAGCGCTTCTTCTGCACCTTGAAGAATTTCCGTGCCATCGCAACGCGTTACGACAAACTCGCCAGCACGTTCATGGCTGGCGTTCTGCTGGTCTGCGTGGTCATATGGCTCAAATGACGACAGGCCCTAGGGGTGTTGGTCACGTCCAACCGCTTCTTCCCTACGCCCACGCCATGCTGCGTCGCGGACACGACGTGCGCGTCGCCGCCCCCCAGAGTGTCGGATCAGTTCTCCAAAAAGAGCGGCTTGAGCACGCGCAATTCGATC
>JANMVX010000003.1:0-2950 GCA_031393505.1 Hyphomicrobiaceae bacterium
GGCCGGATCAAGCTGCCGAACAATGATGATCCGATGCCAACAACAATCGCCAGCACCATCAGTTTGATGCCAGCAGTGATGACGTTACCCAGTACCCGTTCGGCGAGGAACGAGGTTTGGCCGAACAGACCGAACGGCACCAGAATGAAGCCGGCCAAGGTCGTGAGTTTGAATTCGATGATGGTGATGAAGAGCTGAACGGCCAGCACGAAGAAGGCGAGAAGGACAATCAGCCATGCGAGCATCAGCACCGTGATCGTGACGAAATTTGTGAAAAACGAGGTGATGCCGATCAACTCGCCGGCCTTTTCGAGTAGCGGCTTGGCGGCAGTAAAACCGGTCGATGCGAGAAACCCCGGCCGCATCAGATCGGTCGCCGTCATCGATACGCCCGTCGCCTTCAGTCCCAAGCCCGCGAACGAGTTGAACACCACATCGGCGAGACTTTTGAAGTTATTAAGCAGCAGCGCGAAGAAGCCGACAAACAGCACCTTCTTGATCAGTTGCGCCGGAATGTTGCCGTCGCCGTTCATGGCCCAGAACAGGCCGGCCAAAGTGATATCAATGCCGACGAGCACGCTGGTGAGGAAGGCGACATCGCCGGCCAGCAACCCAAAGCCGCTGTCGATGTAGCGGCTGAAGGTTTCGGTAAAGCGATCGATGATGCTGAGGTCGTCCATGGGTATGGCTCCGCCGCCGGCGCCGGAAGGCAGCGTCGTGGTTGGATTTGAAAGGAATGATCAGTTGGCGCTTAGATCATGGTCCCGCCGCGTAGGCTGGGCCAGTGCCGAGAAAAGTCTTGAAGCGCTGGCGGGCTTCGTCCTCGGCAGCGAGATCGCGGGCGTGCCGAATTGTTTCGGCGCGAGCTTGCGCGGCAAGCAAACCTTGCAATTGAAGCGACTGCTTCACGCCAAGTCCGGAAAGTTCGTTGCCGGCTTGCGCGACTTCGAGCGCACCGCCTGCGTTGCGGGAGCGGGCCATGGCGTCATCGAGCAGCCCGGTGTCGGCGCCGATGCTGTCGGCGATCTGGCCCTGCACCATGGCCGAGCGTTGGAGGCTGGCGTAGTCCTCATCCCATCGGGTCTTCGCGTTGCGTAAAACGTCATTGGTCGAGAGCGCCGTCGACAGCTCCTGGGGGAACAGTTGCGCGTAGCCAGCCTCGGTCTCGTGGAACTTCATCGCAAGGCCCTGGCCCTCCTGGAGGCGTGACTGTATCTCCGCAAGTGATCGCTGAAGATCGGACGAGAGACTTGATCCGAGCGGCCGCAGGTTCTGATCCATGCGCGTGATCATCTGCACCTGGTTCTGCAACTGGCGGACCTGGTTGTTGATCTGTTCGAGGGCGCGAACGGCCGACAGCACATTCTCCTGATAGTTCAGGGGATCGAACACCGTCAGTGCGCTTGCGGGTCGAGGAACCGACGATGCCAACAACAGTGCGATTGCAATTGCCGTTGCCGCGCTGTGCGCCGCCTTCCTGCGGGCGGCCCGGTTGGGCTTGGGAGGCACACGGAAGGGCGAGAAGCGTTCCGGCAACGCGGCGTCGAAGCCGAAGGTCGGCCGGACAGGCTGCGCCACCTTCGCCGGCACTTTGGCTGGCGATATGACATGAACGGCTTCGGTGCCGGGCAACCGCTGTGGCACATCGAGCGCGATGACCGCGTCCGGGAATGCCGCCAGAGCGTCGGCGGCCCACGGCAAATCCTTGGCGCGCAGAAAAGTATCGGCAAAGTCGTGTGGTTTGTTCGTAGCTGTAAGATGATCCATAAGACGTTGATCGTCGGGGGATGATGATCCGCATAGCGCCAAAGCAATTGGCCCCAACGCCAGATCAAACAGCCGGTTCCCGCGCGCCGTCTGTGCGTAGTAGTCGCGCTTCGGCGTAGCAGTCGCCAGAATTTCGATCTGACGGTCGTTCAGACCAAAGCGGGCGTAGACGGCACGGGCCTGCGGTTCGAGGGCCCGATCATTGGGCAGAAAGATCCGTGTCGGACAGCTTTCGATCATTGCCGGCGCAATCGACGACCGCTCGATGTCGGCCAGCGACTGGGTGGCAAAGACGACGGCGACGTTTTTCTTGCGCAGCGTCTTCAACCATTCGCGTATGCGGGCCGCAAACAGCGGGTCATCGAGAAAGGTCCAGGCTTCGTCGAGAATGAGCAACGTCGGCCGGCCGTCGAAGCGCGCTTCGAGGCGATGGAACAGATAGGTCAGCACGGGCGGCACCAAAGCCTTGTGCTGCATCAACGGCTCCATCTCGAAATGCAAAACGTCAGACAGCGTCAGCGTTTCGGACGCCCCATCCAACAGTCGGCCATAGGCGCCTTCGAGCGTGTAAGGCGACAGTGCCGCCATGATGGCGTTGGATTGCACAAGCACGGCCAGCCCCGTCAGTGTCCGTTCTGACTTTGGCGCCGACGCGAGGCTCTGCAATGCGGTCCACACCGCCTCCTTGATGTCGGGCGTGATCTTGAGCCCCTCATGGGCGAGCAGGCCCGTCACCCAGTCCAGCGCAAACGCCATTTCGGCCGGATTGTCGATACCGGCGAGTGGCTGCAGGGCAAGGGTGCCGCCAAGCCCGAGTTCGATCGATGTACCGCCCATCGCGAGCACGGCCGCGCGGGCCGACCGGCCCCGATCGAAGATTGCGACCTCGGCGTCGATGAAGCGGCGGAACTGCAGGGCGAGCATGGCGAGCAGGACGGATTTGCCTGCGCCGGTTGGTCCGACGATGAGCGTGTGCCCGACGTCGCCGACGTGCAGGTCGAACCGGAACGGCGTTGCGCCGCGCGTTTGCGTCAGCATCAGTGGCGGCGCGTTCAAGTGACGGTTGCTTTCCGGCCCCGCCCAAACCGCCGAGACGGGCATCAGATGCGCCAGATTGAGCGTATGCACGATTGGTTGGCGCACATTGGCGTAGGGGTTGCCGGGCAGGCTGCCGAGCCAGGCT
>JANMVX010000212.1:0-19359 GCA_031393505.1 Hyphomicrobiaceae bacterium
GAAGCGGCCAGCAAACACCTGCGATCCCACCATCTCCATCCGCCCTCCGCAAATCAGTCGCGTTGGACAACAGAATCAGACCGGGCATGGCAAGCCTAGTGCGCAAGGGACTCACTCCCAGAAATGTGTGCATGTGCTAGCTCCCTGAAGACGGGGACGCGGCGGGAAAACCTACAATTTCCGGTTGAATTGACGAATCGCTGCTGTCCCCTGGACCCAGGTCTTGCTAAGACGTGGAGCCAGTGTTGAGTTCCTTTCAAGCGAGGCCAAAGCCATGCCGAACCGGGTTCGTGAGCCGATCATTCGCAGCACGACGTTGCAGCGCGCAGGCGCCGCAGCCAAGCGCATCGGCGGCAAGTTGAACAAGGCGCGCAAACAGGCGGCAGTGCGCAGTTCGCGCAAGCTGGGAACGCGCAAATTCCGCCATGACCAGCTGCGCAAGGCGGTGTTCCAGGACAAGGGCGAGACCAAACGCGGCATTCTCGACCGCGCGTTTTCGCTGGCGTTCCGCGGGCTGGTCTATGCCCAAATCTGGGAAGACCCGGATATCGATCTGGAGGCGCTACAACTCGGACCGCAGCATCACCTCGTGACCATCGCCTCGGGCGGCTGCAATGTGATGAGCTACCTCATCGCCAATCCCGGAAAAATTTCGGCTGTCGATCTCAATCGCGGCCACGTGGCGCTGAACAAGTTGAAGCTGGCCGCCGCGCAACATCTGCCGGATTACGACACCTTCTACCGTTTCTTTGGCCAGGCCGACAGCCGCGCCAATCCCGATATTTATGATCGCTATCTGAAGCCCGTGCTCGATCCTGTCTCGCGCAAATACTGGGAAGATCGCGATCCGCTGGGACGACGGCGCGTCAGATTCTTTGCCCGCAATGTCTACCGCTTTGGCCTGCTCGGCACCTTCATCGGCGCCGGCCACAAGCTTGCCCGCATGCTAGGCGGCGATCCGCGCAAGCTGCTCGATGCGACATCTTTGGAGGAGCAGCGCACCATTTTTGATCGAGAACTGGCGCCGCTGTTTGAAAAGAAGGTGGTCAAATGGTTGGTCGATCAGCCGATGTCGTTGTACGGACTGGGTATTCCGCCGGCCCAATATAAGGCGCTGGCCGCCTCAGGCGGCGGCAACATGAAGCAAGTTTTGCTGGAGCGCCTGGAGCGCCTCGCCTGCGACTTCGATATCGAAGACAACTATTTCGCCCACCAGGCCTTTGGCCGCCGTTATGGCGCTGGCAAGACGGCGCCCCTGCCGCCTTACCTGAAGCCCGAAAATTTTGCGGCGGTGCGCGAAAACGCCAAGCGCGTGGACATCAATCTTGTCAACCTGATCGATTTCCTGAAGTCCAAGCCCGCCGCGAGCCTTGACCGCTACGTGCTGCTCGATGCGCAGGACTGGATGAACGATGCGACGTTGACGGACCTGTGGACCGAAATCACCCGCACCGCCAAGCCCGGTGCCCGCGCTATTTTCCGCACCGCCGCCGAAGAAAGCCTGTTGCCGGGCCGCATCCCCGCTGAATTGCTGGCCAAGTGGGCCTACGATGCAGCGCAGTGCAAGGCCTTCACCAAGCGCGACCGCTCGTCGATTTATGGCGGTTTTCATCTGTATCAATTGAAAGCGGCGTAGGGCCGTAGGGCGCAATAGCTCGACCACCGGCGGGGCCGGAATGCGTAGACAAGAAAGACACGCTTTTTTTTGGATCATTGATTTTGTTGGCTTTTTGCGTGTCTTTCTTGAGAGGCCTCTTTGCCGTATTGCGCCGCAGGGCTCACTACAACTGCTTTCGCCCGCGTTTGGCCCCTGCGGCGCAATACGGCGCGAAGAAAAAACGCCTATTGCGCCCTACAGCCCACTGCCCAATATCTCAGGATACGTTATATGGCCGACACCGATTCCGCCGCGGGGCATATGGATGCCATCTACCGTACGCAGCGCCACATCTATGATGCGACGCGTAAATACTATCTGCTTGGCCGCGATCGTCTGATTGCGGAGCTTGACCCGCCTGTTGGTGGGACGGTCCTGGAACTGGGCTGTGGCACTGGCCGCAATATGATCCTAGCCGCCCGCGCTCATCCCAGCGCCAAGTTCTATGGCATCGATATCTCCGAAGAGATGCTCATCACGGCGCGCGCCAATGTCGCCAAGGCGGGCCTGTCGGATCGCATCAAGCTCGCGCAGGGCGACGCATCGTCCGTGGACACCTCAAGGGCTTTCGGCCTCCCCGCGTTCGACCGCGTCTTCATCTCTTACGCCCTCTCCATGATCCCGCCCTGGCGCGAAACGGCGGCGCACGCCATGGCGCTGACTAAGCCGAACGGTTCGTTGCATGTGGTCGATTTCGGTGGCCAGACGCAGCTGCCTGGCTGGTTCCGGTCGGGTCTCCGGGCCTGGCTGGCGAAGTTCTCGGTGAGCCCGCGGGATGATTTGGAGGCGGTGCTGGCGGGCCTCGCGAAGAGAGCGGGAGCGCGCCTGACGTTTGCGCCGCTTTATCGGGATTATGCGCGGTATGCAGTGATCAAGAGAAGTTAAGAGATGCTGACCAGTGAGGACCGGCTTTACTCAGCAAGCCAGGACAGCAGTCAAGCGGGTTCAGCGCTTTTGCGAATTTGGGCGCCGGTTCTTCCTTGAATTGCCGCGCGGTTGTGAACGAAACTTTGGCCGGATTAACTTGCGACTTGGAATCCTTGATATCCTGACCGCATTGATTGCACCAGCCGCAGCCATCATCGTGGCAACCGACAGAAAAAGCATCGGAAAGAATTGACTAACCCAGAGAAATGTAAATGGGTTGTTTTGATCCCCGAACAAAAACATCTTGATACTCGGGTCGCAGTTCGGAAACGCTTTCCGGCAATTGGCGTTGATATAGGTTTGGGCAACGCCATCCTCAACCCAAGTGAGCAACAAAAATCCGGCCGTTGCCCCAAGAAATTGGGCCGTTCTGCTTCTGGCAATCAACGACTTCGGTCCTGTGATAGCGATGCCTCGGTTTTTTGATTGCATGCTGCGACTTGAGCGACCCCATCGCCGCAGACTTGTGGCAATTGGTGGGTGAGGGCCGTCAAAACACAAACTGCGAAAATACATCAAAAAACCGGTAACTAGCAGCGTAACCACGGCAGTCAACACGATCTGACTGGCGTGAATTTCACGATTGCTTTGAATTTGAAACATCTTCTGGATCAGAAATGCGCTCAATGCAGACAACGGCATTATGCCGGATAGACCGAACAACCAATGTAACTTCTGATCGATTATTGATCTGACGAGAGAGAAAACAAAGGCCGCGATGCCGGCCACTTCGATAAGACCCGGCCAACCCAGCTGCATGGTAGAAGTTCCATCGCTTCGTCAAATGCGCTATTGCTGCAAGAACTTTATGAGACGGGCCTGCATCGCGCAAGACCGACTATGGGCGAATTTTCGAGGTCTCCTGCCGTCTGCAAACTCCAGATAGTCGCAATCCCATGGTTCTGATAGTTTGGGTGATCAGACGCACAGAAAACCGTCCGCGGCTTGTCAGTCTGTTGCCAGATTAAGGTGCACTTAAATTGATCAAGGAACTGCAGCGCGTCGCACTCACTCGTCCGCTCCCGGTGTACAATCTTGAGGCCGGAGATGTGGGCACCGTCGTGATGGTGTACGAGCGGGGTAAAGGTTATTCAGTGGAGTTCATGTCGCTTACAGGCAAGACCGTCGCGATTGTGACTGTGGACGTTGAGTTCGTGCGACCTCTGAAAGATCGGGAACTGACAAACGCCCGCGAAATAGCATCAGTATAGGCAGAGGGCGGAAAGACAAAGGGTCGAACTTTCATTCGACCCCTGGCAGCGTTGTTCAACTTAAATCCACCGCCCTCACGCCGGCATCGGCGCCGCCCCGCCCGTATCGGGCTCTGGCTCGCTCTTGGTGCGCGCGCGTCCCGTCGGGGGAACTGCCGGCCCCCTCGGGCCGTCGCCGCTGTCGTCGCGCAGCAACTTGTCACCGCGCATCACGATCTTGCATTCCTCGCCGGTGAGCGTCTCATACTCCAGCAAGGCCTTAGCCAGGCGCACAAACTCTTCGTTGCGCGTTGTCAGAATGGCCTTGGCGTCGTTATAGCCCTGGTCGATCAGGCGGCGCACTTCACTGTCGATCAACTGCGACGTCGATTCCGAGATATTCTGCTGCTTGCCCATACTCATGCCGAGGAAAACTTCCTCGTTGTTGTCGCCATAGGCGACCGTGCCGAGTTTGTCGGAATAGCCCAAACGCGTGACCATGGCGCGGGCCAAACGGGTGACCTGCTCGATGTCGCCGGAGGCGCCCGAGGTGATGTTTTCTTTGCCGAAGGTCAATTCTTCGGCGACACGGCCACCCATGCCGACGGCGAGTTGCGAGGTGTATTCGACAAACTTCATCGAATACCGGTCGCCCTCGGGAAGGAACTTGACCATGCCGAGGGTGCGGCCGCGCGGGATGATGGTGGCCTTATGCACCGGCACGCCGTTCGGCACATAGAACCCGACCACGGCGTGGCCAGCCTCGTGATAAGCGGTGTTGCGCTTTTCCTCGTCGCTCATGACCATGGAGCGGCGTTCCGCACCCATCATCACCTTGTCCTTGGCGTCTTCGAACTCGCGCTGCGTGACCATGCGCTTGTTGCGCCGGGCCGCCAGCAGCGCGCCTTCGTTGATCAGGTTGGCCAGGTCCGCCCCCGAAAATCCGGGCGTACCGCGGGCCAGCACCTTGATGTCGACATCCGGCGCCAGCGGCACCTTGCGGGAATGCACGCGCAGTATCTTCTCGCGGCCGGCCACATCTGGGTTCGGCACCGTGATCTGACGATCAAAGCGGCCGGGACGCAGCAGTGCGGGATCGAGCACGTCGGGACGGTTGGTGGCGGCGATCAGGATGATGCCTTCGTTGGCCTCAAAGCCGTCCATCTCGACCAGCAGCTGGTTCAGCGTCTGCTCGCGTTCATCGTTGCCACCGCCGAGGCCTGCGCCGCGATGACGGCCAACAGCGTCAATTTCGTCGATGAAGATGATGCAGGGCGCATTTTTCTTGGCCTGCTCGAACATGTCGCGGACGCGGCTGGCGCCGACGCCGACGAACATTTCGACAAAGTCCGAACCGGAGATCGTGAAGAACGGCACGTTAGCTTCGCCGGCGATGGCGCGGGCGAGCAATGTCTTACCGGTGCCCGGAGGGCCGACCAGCAGCGCGCCGCGCGGGATTTTTCCGCCCAGCTTCTGGAATTTCTGCGGGTCGCGCAGGAACTCAACGATCTCTTCGAGATCTTCCTTGGCCTCGTCAACGCCGGCCACGTCCTCGAACGTCACACGGCCAGAGCGCTCGGTGAGCAGCTTGGCCTTCGACTTGCCAAAGCCCATGGCACGGCCACCGCCCGACTGCATCTGACGCATGAAGAAAATCCACAAGCCGAGGATAGCCAGCATCGGCAGCCAGTTGACCAGGATGGCGAACAGCCAGCTCTCATCATCGGGCGCCTTTGCGTCGATCTTGACGTTTTTCTTGTAGAGATTGTCGATGATGCCCGGATCATCAGGCGCATAAGTCGTGAACGTCTTGTCGTTGGCGCCCTTGCCCGTGATGCGGTTGCCCGAAATCACGATTTCTTTCACGCCGCCGCTATCCACCAGCGAACGGAACTCGGAATAGGGGATGGGCTGCGGCCCGGCACCCTGGTTCTGGCTTTGGAACACCTGGAACAGCACCAGCAGCAGGGCTGCAACGGCAACCCAGATCGCAAAGTTGCGGAAACTCGGGTTCATTTAAGCTCCTAAGGCGCTCCGAAGTCTGTTCGGGGAGAGCCGGTTCTTGAGGCGGTGAGGCTGGCGACGATCATCAGCCGGATGCGGGATAGATAAGGTGCGTCTTGGCGCTTGCCAAGCGGTACGCGCGAAGTCCGTTCAAGTCATCTCGATCCCGGTTTGTGTCAGCAGTGCGACGCGCGCTGCCGCCATGTGCGCAGGAAGAGGTTGCAAGTCCTATACCATGGCCGGAGTTGAGGGGCGGAATGGGCATCTGTAGGGGCGAGCCGTGGGTCGCCCTCGGGCAGCGTACCGTGCGGCTAGAAGGCGCCCCACGGGGCGCCCCTAATCATCGACAAGTTGCGTTACGTCTCCTGACGCCGACTTTGGATCCGGCAAAACAAGCTCGAACGTCACCGGTTCGATCCGGACGCCGAGCGACAGTGAGGCCAGGAGCTCGTCATCGCGGAAGGCTGCGGGGGAGAATTCCAGGCAGCGGTAATTGATCTTCCGGTCGAGACTGTTGTGCCGCAGAAACGCCTTCAAATCGGCCTGCAAGACGGTGCGGATTTGCACGCCCGAGGTTGCGTGCGCCGGCAAATGCACCTTGAACCGCCGATCCCAAACGATGGTTTGGCCCGGACGCAGGTCCATTCGCGGCAACCCGACGCGGCCGACTTCGCGCGTGATACTGATCGAGTGGTCTGAGACAATGATCGTGCAGCCGGACAGCGTCGTCACCATGGTTTCTTCGGCTGTGATGTCTGCGACGATCTTTTCCTGCGCGGAGAGGCGCTGGTAGTTTTGCGAGGTTCCCATCGCGGCCAGCCAGTAGCCCAGCAATCGAATGCGAATCTCTTCGGGCAAGGCCTCGAATCCGGCGCGCGGCAGGCTGACCCAGCCATCGGGTTGGAGTGTGACCAGCGCCCGATTGGCCTGGTCGCGGGCGGCTTCCAGCGCGGCGCGGGCGCGGCCGAGGCGGCGGGCGCTGAGGACGAGCGGATCGCGGGTGAGGCCGGCGGCGGCGAGCGTCAAGCCGGCGGAGCGCAGGCGGGGTCGCTCGTAGGCGGGGTCAGCGTTGCTCGGATCTTCGATCCAGTTGACGCCGAGCTCCTGCAGCACCGCCTGCAGCGAGTGCTTGGATTGATTGAGCAGGGGGCGCAGCAGCGCGAGGTCCTCAATGCGGCTGACCGGGGCCATTGCGGCTAGCCCATCGACGCCGCTGCCGCGCGCCAACCGCATGAGCACAGTTTCGGCCTGGTCCTCGGCCGTATGACCGGTCGCGATGGCGTCGGCGCCGTGCTCGCGCGCGGCAGCACACAGCATCCGGTAGCGGTCGGCGCGGGAGTCCGCCTGGATCGCGGTGCGGCCTTCGGGAGCCGTCCGTGTCAGAATGTGGCAGGGAAGGCCGAGGGTCCTGGCGGCGGCTGCGACGGTTTTGACTTCATCGGCTGCCGCCGCGCGGAGACCGTGATCGACTGTCAGGACGATGAGATCAGCCTTCGTCCCAGTGGTCGCGTGCGCCCAGGCGCTCGACAGGTGCATCAGCGCTAGGCTGTCCGAGCCGCCGGATACCGCCAACGCGACGCGGGAGAAACCTGCATAATCCGCAAACACTTGGCGCAAGTCGTCGTTACTCATCGAGGCGCCTTCGGTGTCAGGAACTTGTCCTTCACAAGTGCCTGACACCCAGTAGATTTTCAAACTTTACACCCGGCAAGTTACTAGGTGTCAGGCACTTGTAAAGGACAAGTTCCTGACACCGGACCCAGACTTCACCCCGCCGGCTGGCAGCCGACGCGGTCGCGTTCGGACTGGGCGAGCCGCTTGATCTGCGCCGAGGAGTTCGGAAATTCGGTATCGAGGGCGTTGAAGGCCGAGCAGGCCGTGTCCTTCTGGCCGAGGCGGGCGAGCGACATGCCGACTTTCAAGAGGCTGTCGGGCGCCTTCTGGCCGGTGCGGTAGTTTTTGTAGCCCGATAGGAACGCATCGGCGGCCGGTTTGTACTGCCCGCGCGCGTAAAAACTCTGGCCAAGCCAATACTGGGCGTTGCTGGCGAGCGGCGTCTGCGGGAAGCGAGTTATGTAGTCCTTGAAGGCGATTTCCGCGCCGGCATAGTCCTGCTGCAGAACGTGGCCGTAGGCGAAGTCATAGGCCTCTTGCGGATTGGCGGAGGGGACCGCAGGCTGCTCACCGAGGGTAGCGACCTGGGTGTCGGCGAGCGATTGCTGCTGCGAGGGCAGTGTCTGTGCAACTTGATTGTCGGGAACGACCGTGGTGTCGCCAAAACCGGTATCGGCGTTGGCGGGCTGCTCGCTGAGCGCTGCAGTGAGCGCCGACTTTTGCAGGACTTGCGGCTGTGCTGCGCCTTGTTGGCCAATTGCCGGGACGGGCGGCATCGGCTTCAGGCCGTTACCCAAATTGCCTTGCTTGCCGTTCATCAGCCGTAGCTGGTTCGAGAGTTCGGCGATCTGGCCGCCCAGGCTCTGCATCTGGTTTTCCAGCCGGCCGACGCGCACGTCGAGATCGCCAGACCCGGCGGGAGCTGCTCCGGCGGCCGCGGGCGCAAAACCTTTGCCCTTCGCCATCGATTCCACGGTGCCAACCACAACCTGCATGTCAGCGATCTGCGCCTCCAGCTGGCTGATGCGCTGGTCGCTGTCATTGCCAGCCGCGACAGGGGCAGCGGCGATCACCTTGGCGACCTGTTGGGTGGCGAACTGCGGTTTGGGTTTTGCCACCTTCGCCGGTTTCTGCACTGCAGGAGCGTCCTGCGCCGCGACAGGCGCGAAAATGTCCTCGGCCGCCGCTTGCTGGGCGAACACGTGTGATGCGGTGAGCGGCAGCAGCGCCGCTCCGGTGAGAATGATCGCCAATCGCCTCAGCATGCGCTGTCCCGCCCCATCGCTTCCGGTGTGCTTGCCGGCGCCTGAAATCCCTGCGCCGCCAATCGTTTTTCCAACCCTATCAGTATCAAACTGGCGAAGATTCGTCAGCAATTGTCGTTGCAACCTTGGGTTGCCTCTTCCAAGGCGCGTCGCGTTGCCAGTCGCCAGCCATAATGCTGCCGAGTGGCTGAATGGTGTCGACGATGTCGGCCAGTCCGTACTCGGCGATTTGCGCACGCACGGTCGCCGCCGGCTTGTAGGCGCCGGGCAGTTCCGACATATCCGGGATGCCGCAGTAGAAGCGGACGTCCAGGCCGGCGGTCTGCTCGCGCATCATGTCGGCTTCAGACTTTCCGACGTGACGGCGGATGTAGGCTGAGCGGCTATAGTTCCGCCCGGCTCCATGTGGCGCAAAACCCAGGCCGTTGGCCGCGTTCAGGCCGCGCGCGATCAGGATCGGCTCGGCCATGTTGAGCGGGATCAGGGTCAAGCCGGTGGCGTCGCTGGCGTAGTCCGGGAAGGCCGGCGTGGCCCCCTTGGCGTGGTAGAACAGCCCATCCGCGCGCTGGAAGACGAAGTTGTGTTCGTTCCAAAAGCGGTCCTCGACTGTTAGCCCGATGACCGACGCCACCCGGTCGTGGATGGCATAGTGGCTGGCCTTGGTCCAGGCACGGATCAGCTGCAGCGCTTGCCAGTAGGCGGCGCCCTCCGTGCTGTCGGCGATCAACCAGGCGTTGTGCTCGGGCGTTTCGGGTGAAAGCTGGCGGCGCAGCCTTTCGGCGGCCAGCATGCCGGCCTTGTAGAGCAGCGCTCCCGGCTTGCGCGAGCCGTGGTGCGTGACCAGCGCGAGGCGGCCCGAGCTGGCGACGCGGCCAACGTAGAAAAAGTGGTTGCCATCGCCCTGGGTGCCGAAGTGCTCTGTCGCAGCCTGGATGAGCGGGCGCAAAAAAGTGTTGGCCTCGAACTGCACCAGCAGGCCGGCGGGTAGCTCCATGCGGTCGGCCAGCGCGCGTCCGCCAAAGCCGAAATGGCTGTGCGCCATGCCGGCGTCCATGATTTTGGACGGTTCGATCTCGCCGGAAAACATCGTCACGGCCATGGAGCAGCAGATGTCGGCCGAGTGCATGCCGGGGTGGATGGCGTTTTCAGCCGCGATGATGCCGCCGACCGGGATGGTGCCGGGCGAATAGCTCGACGAGCAGGCGTCCGGCATCACCGCGCCCGCCTTGACGGTCGGCAGCTGCATCAGCCGGGCCATGTGCTTTTCAACCGAGGCGATGTTTTCGGCTTCTTCGGCGTTTTCGGCGCGGATGTTCATACCAAAGGGCAGCGCGCCGAACGCCCTGAGCGGGATCGTCGGAGGCGGCATCTGGGCTTCGATGGCGGCGCGGATGGCGGCCTCGTCACCGCCCGCAGTGCGCGCGCGTTCGGCGGCGGCGATGGCGGGCTTGAACCACGACCCGGGCTTGTATCCGAGGTCGAGGAGCGTCTGTCCGGTGATGGTCACTTTGGGTCTCCCGACACTATGCGTCCCCTGAAACATCACCCCAAACCGGGGCGGGGACGCACCTTGGCGGGAGAGCTTTATGTACCGGTGCGCTGGTTGAGCACGGTCACGACGCGGCGATTTTGCGACCAGCAGCTAATATCGTTGCAGACGGCGACTGGGCGCTCTTTGCCATAAGATATGTTGCGCATGCGGGCAGCGCCGACGCCTTGGCTGGCCAGGAAGCCGCGCACGACTTCACTTCGTTTGGCGCCGAGGGCGATGTTGTATTCGCGCGTGCCGCGCTCGTCGGCGTGGCCTTCCAGCGTTATGGTGTACTGCGGATATTTCTGCAGCCAGCCGGCCTGGGCGCGCAGAGTGTTCTGGGCGTCCGGTGTCAGGTCGGTGCTGTCGGTGGTGAAATAGACGATGTTGCCGACGTTGACCGAGAAGTCGCGGCTCGAACCCGGGCTGACGGGACCGCCATTGGCTCCATCGGCGCCGTCGCCGGTCAGGTTGGCAGCGGGCGGGGGAACCTGCGAGCAGCCGACAAGACCCGCGCACAACAGCAACGCCAGCGCGATCGGGGCCAGACGGCCTGCCTTCTTGGCCAAACTCATGTTCGTAACCCCTGTCATTCCCGGGAACGGTGGAGCTTATCCCCAGGGTCCCTATCTCAGCCATCGAAGCTGGATGCTGATCCAGCCGGCTGGCCCGCGCGACTCATATCACTTGGTCCAGCCTATATCACTCACCGGTAACCCTATGGCGTTGCAAAAGTGTGGCCGGGCCGTGACAAAACGAGGATGCCGGCCTGAGCGTGAACCAGACGTTAACGGAGCGAAAAAACACGCTCCGAACACCTTGATTTCGTCATTCCCGCGAAGGCGGGAATCCAGCTAAGCCCATGTTGGCCAGCGACATTGCAACTGAACAGGTCTTCTCGACGGGATTCGCCCAGCCTACTGTCTTCGCCCAGCCACTTGCTTGGCTGGATCCCCGCCTTCGCGGGGATGACGAACTGGAGAGCCTTGTGTTGCCCCAAAAAGCCAAAAGCCGCCTGCTGGACATATTTGCCACAGCAGGACGGCTTCCAGTTAAGTCAGAAGCGAGTTGCCGATAAAGGCGCCCCCCGCGAAAGACTTTGCAACTTCGCCTTAGCGAGCAACCTGCTCGACGATGGCGGAAGCGCCGAGCTTCATGGGCTCGTGCTCTTCACGACGGCATGCGCCAATCGTTGCGGCCACAGCGATGATGCTGGCAACCAGAATGAAACTCTTCATGTCTTCTCTCCTCTGCTTCAACGGCAATCGCCATATCCGGATTACCGACGCTGCCCCACCAACACAAGCCAAAGCGAGAGATTAGGTCTCGTTTCCGACACGATTGGTGCGCAAATGCAACGCCGGCGCTCATGTCCCATTGGCTAGACAACCTAGGTTCAATGGGAGGACAACTGCTGCCGGAAAACGCTCAGCGAGCAAACGCGCCCTTAGGAGAGTAAGTACCGCGAGTCGGATAAAAATCAATTAACTCTGGGTGACCATGCGGGGTCGGAACCGAAATGGGGTGTGGGTATCTGGCGCTCGTTGTAGCCCGTCAGGTCGATGGTGAAGAGTTTTGGCCCACCGCTGGCGCCCTGGGATTCCCTGAAAAACATGAGCACGCGGCCGTTCGGGGCCCAGGTCGGACCCTCATTGTGGAAGCCGCCGGTCAAAATGCGCTCGCCAGTCCCGTCCGGGCGCATGACGCCGATCAGGAAGCGGCCATCCAGCATTTTCGTGAAAGCTATGAGGTCGCCACGCGGCGACCAGACCGGCGTCGAGTAACGTCCCTCGCCCGTGCTGAGGCGGTGTTGGCCCGAGCCATCCGCATTCATGACGAACAGCTGCTGCGTCCCGTCGCGATCGCTCTCGAACACGATCTGGCGGCTGTCGGGTGCATAGCTGGGGCTGGTGTCGAGGCCCTGGGAGGCCGTGACCTGGCGCGCCTGATGCGAGTTCAGGTCATATTCGAAAATGCTCGACGTCGAACCCTGCTGCAGGCTGAAGATGACGCGCTGTCCGTCCGGCGAGAAATGTGGGGCGAAGGTCATGCCATCGAAGTTGCCAACCAGGCTGCGCTGCCCGGTCGCCAGATCCTGCAGATAGACACGCGGATTGCCCTTCTCGAACGCCGTATAGACAATCTGCTGACCCGTCGGGCTGAAGCGCGGCGTCAGGATCAGGTCTTTGCCCTGAGTCAGCACGCGTATGTTGAACCCATCCTGGTCCATCACGGCGAGCCGCTTTACGCGGTTGTCCTTGGGGCCCGTTTCGTCGATGAACACGACGCGGGTGTCAAAATAGCCCTTTTCGCCCGTCATGCGCTGGTAGATGGCGTCGGCGATGATGTGCCCGAGGCGGCGCCAGTTATCGGCGCGCACGGCGAACTGCTGGCCGGCGAGCTGCTTGGATGTGTAGGGGTCCCAGAGCCGGAATTCGGCGCGTACGCGCCCGTCCGGGAGTGTCGTCGCGCCGCCAACCACCAGGGCTTGCGCGGAAATCGCCTGCCAGTCGGCGAAGCGTGGCGGCTGGTTCGGGTTGGCGATGTGCTCGATAAAGGCGGCGGGATCGAGCGGGGCGAACAGCCCGGAGCGTTCAAGGTCGGCCGCGATGACGCCCGAGACGCCGGCGGAAAGTTCGCCGTCCTGCGCGCTCTGTCCCGGAACGAACGGGCTGACGGCGATGCGCAGCGGGTTGACGTTACCCTCGGTGACGGTGCCCTTGACCTGGGCGGCGGCAAATTGGGGGGCCAAAATCACAGAAATACTGGCCAAGGCGGCGATAAGGCCGACCCGCGCCATGTCACGCAATCGATGCAACGCCGCAAATGCCACCGTCGGCAACTCCCTCAACCGTGTTAGGCGAATCACGTCGCCCAACCGAATCGTTAGTCACGACGCGTTGCCGTGACAAGTGAGGCAGATACTGAAATGGCGGTGTTATTGTGACTCACCCGCCAAACATCGTCTGTGGATCAAAGTCGTAATCCCAGCTCTTCCACTTATCGTGCAGCTCTGGGGGAAGATCATAGGGTTGGCATTCGCGAATCGCGCGGATTGCAGCCTCAGCGGCCAACTGAGCCGTAGGCGATCCCGTGCCGCGGGACGCAACGGGGTCGGCGAGCAGCCTGCCATCGACACCAAGATCGAAGTTCACATGAACCTTGAGGTCGCGGAAGTCAGATGCTCCTGCGAGTACCGTCCAACACTGTTTAACCTTGTTGTTAAAGATGTTGCTGAACATCAACTCTTCTGTAGCCGATAGCTGCGTACCGGATGGCTTCTTAACGCCAATGGCCGCCGCCTTGGTTGGCGCCGCCGGATCGGGCGTCGCGTCCGAGCCAGCGTCCGGAGCGGCGTCCGGCAGCTGGTTGATCTGCGCCTGCAGCTTGGTGATATCCAAGCCCTTCTTTTTTGGCGGCACCTTCTTCGGCGCCTTGGGCGGATCGAGCGCGGCAACCTTCTTCAACTGCTCAGTGATCGGATCGGCCTTTGGCGGGTCCGGATTTTTGGGCGCAGGTTTTGACAATTGTTCCGCGATGGGATCGGGTTTTGGCGGCTCGGGCTTTTTCGGCTCGGGCTTGGCCAATTGCTCCGCGATCGGGTCCGGCTTGGGCGGCTCCGGTTTTGGCGGTTCGGGCTTGGGCGGTTCGGGCTTCGGAGGTTCTGGTTTAGGCGGTTCCGGTTTCGGCGGCTCGGGCTCTGCCTTCGGCGGCGGCACGTCGGCCTTGCGCTTTGCCTTCACCGGCGGCGCATCGACCGGCTCGGCGTCCTTAGGCTTGGCGGCCGTGGTCTTGACCTTCGAGGTCTCACTGCCCTTGCGCAGGTCGGCGAACTGCGCCGTCGTCAGCATATCGACCTGCACCGGCACAGGTTCGAGCACAACCGGGACCTTGGCCGAACCGATAGAAATCGTCGCCCAGATCAGGATCGCCAGATGCAGGACGATCGATATCGGCAGGCCAAAGCGCATGAGGTCCGATCAGTATCTCGTAGCGACGCCAGCAGCTTGCGGTCACGGCTCCTTAACATGGGCTGAACGCACTCTGACGGGTAGAATGGGCGAGATTACGATTTGTCTTCGATGTCGGTCACCAGCGACACCTTATGGAAGCCGGCGCCGCTGAGCCGCCCCATGACTTTCATGACCGTTCCGTAGTCGATGTCCTTCGATCCGCGGATATAGACCTGCTCGTCCACGCCGCCTTTGTTGCGGGCTGTGGCGATGGCGGTGAGCTTGGCGGCGAGGTCGGCGAGCTTGACGTCCTCGGCCTTCTCCGCGCTGGCGCCGAGATGGATTGTTCCGTCCTTGTCCACCGTGACCGTCAACGGCGCGTCCTTGGACGAATTGAGCTGCTTGGCCTCGGTCTTGGGCAGTTCCACCGGTACGCCAACGGTCAACAACGGAGCCGTGACCATGAAGATGATCAGCAGCACCAGCATCACGTCCACCATCGGCGTGACGTTGATTTCCGCCATCGGGCGGCGGCGTTTGCGGCCACGGCCACGCTTCTTGCGTGCGCCGCCTGCGTCTTCGATGTCGAGTGAGGCAGACATGTTTCGGTATTCGGGACTCGGGACTCGGGACTCAGAGTAAATTCTCTACTCTACGAGTCCGGAGTCCCGAGTCCCGCCTTTCTTACATCTTCGTATCGACTTGACGCGAAACTATTGCAGCGAATTCGTCCGCAAAACCGCCCAAGCGCTGTTCGATGCGGGCGGCCTCGCTGGAGAACTTGTTATAGAAGATGACGGACGGGATGGCGGCCAGGAGCCCAAGCGCCGTCGCAAACAGCGCTTCGGAGATGCCGGGCGCAACGGCGGCAAGATTGGTGTTCTTACTGATCGCGATGGCCTGGAAGCTGGTCATGATGCCCCAGACCGTGCCGAACAGTCCAACGAACGGGGCCGTGCTGCCGACGGTGGCCAGGAACAGCAGCCGGTTTTCCAGCCGCTCCAGCTCGCGCGAAATCGTGACGTCCATGACTTTTTCGACGCGCAGCAGAATGCCCCGGAGAGTCTTTGGATTGCCGTCGACGCTGCGTTTCCATTCGCGCATGGCGGCGACAAACAGCGCGCTCATCGCGCTGGTGCGTTGCCGCGACAGCGTGCCGTAAAGGTCGTCCAGCGGCTGGCCGGACCAGAACAGCGTCTCGAACTTGTTGCTCTCGGAGCGGGCGCGGCGGAATACGAACAGCTTTTCGACAATGATGGCCCAGGACCAGACAGAGGCGATGATCAGGCCCGTCATAACGATCTGGACGGTGCGGCTGGCCCCTAGGAACAGCGTTATGAACGACAGGTTTTCGCCTGGCGTGGTGACCTGGTTGATAACGTCGGTAATAGTGTTGGCGGTTTGCGCCAGCACCAGAGATAGCGGCGCCAGAGCATAGCCCGCGGCAGTTAAGACGAGTCCGGTCATGCTGGGTTCAGCCGTCCAATCGAGATAGTCACGTACACTGACGTAGAGACCAGGATCGAGAGCCGGCGGAACTCGCAACTCGGCTGCCCCGACCCCCGCTGGTCCAGGGCCATAGTGTGGTCCAATGTGACTAAACTAGGGCTCGTTGCCGGGCGAAGCGGGCGCGCGCGATCTTTCGCTGGTCGCTCCGTCGCGTGCGCCGGCGGGTTCGGCGTGGGCGCCGACCGTCACCATGATCAGCCGATCCAGCCAAGGGACAGAGCGGGCGAAGGCGCGCACCTCTTCGGGCGCAATGCTAGCCAGCCGGGCGGCGTAGGTTGTCACATAATCGGGCCGAAAACCCTGGGACATGCGTAGCGTCAGTTCGTTGGCGAGATCCACCTTCCGGATCAGCCCGCGCAAATACTGCCCCGCAAGCGCCGCCTTGGCTTCTTCCAGGTCACTGTCGCTTGGCCCATCGTTCGCCAGGCGTGCGAACTCTTCGCGCGCCAGCGCAATGGCCTGTTCGGCCTTGGCTGGGTCGGCCCCGAACGTACCGGTGATCTCGCTGACCACGCTGTAACTGTCGAGATTGGTGCCGATGGAATAGGCGAGGCCGCGTTGGTCGCGGATGGTGCGGTAGAGGCGGGACGTGAAGGCGCTGCCACCGAGCGTGTAGTTGAGAAGGTCGGCGACATCGCGCTGGTGTGGCGTCAACGGCCCAAGACTGACGCCGAACACCACTTCGGCTTCGCTGGCGGCGAACGGCAAATCCAGGCGCTGGGCGCGCGGCAGTTCCGGCTTGGACAGGGGGTGAATGTCGCCATGCATCGGCAGCGCACCGAACACGCGATCCAGCAAGGCGCCGGCTTGGGGCTCCGTGATATCGCCGACGGCGGACAAGGTCAGAACATCGCGGACCATGACGCGCCGGCGAAACTGCAAAATGTCCGCAATCGTGAGCGCCGCCACGTCGCGCGCCACGCCATGCACCGGAGTGAACAATGCGTGCCTGCCATAGGCCAGTCGTCCGTAGGCAGCATAACCGATTGTCTCGGGATCGGCGGTCTCATGCGCCAGATCGGCAATGATCTGGTCGCGCACATCGGACACCGCCTCGTCGGTCAGGCGCGGCTCCTGAACGGCCAGGGCTAACAGATCGATGGCCTTATCTCTGTCCTGCGTCAGCACCTTCAACGTGCCGCGCAGGGATTCGTTGCGAACTTCAAAATTTGGCTCGGCCCCGAGATCGTTCCAGGCCCTGAGATAAGCGTCGGACGACAGCGCGCCGGCGCCTTGCAGGAACACTTCGGCGGTGAGATGGGCCAGGCCCGATTGGCCGACGGGGTCCTGAGCCGAGCCGCCGGCAAAGCGAAAGCCGATGGTGAGCACGGGAGCGCTGTGGTCTTCGACCAGCCAAACGCGCAGCCCCTGCGGCGTGACGATTTCGCGTGCGGCAGTGGCGGCCTGGCATGGCAAGCAAAAGGCCGTCAGCACCAAGACTGTCAGGGATTGAAGAAGTCGTCGGACCATGGCGTCACCGCACCCCGTTGGTGGAGCGAGCCATCGGGCGCTCCGCTACGCCGGTCTCGGTGCCGCCAGACGCCGGCGCCAGTACGGCGGTGAGGTAGCAGTGGTTGGATAGGGTCGCGGCCAAAACATCGTTGATCTCGGAAAGCGTCACGCTGGCGATCAGCTCTGGCTGGCTCTCGATATCGGAAAGGCTGCGGCCGGCCGCCAACTGTTCGCCGTAATGGGTCGCCACCGCCAATTGATCGTCCGTTGACAGAACAAAGTCGGCCAACCAACGCCGTTTGGTGGTGGCCAACGCGTCCGCTTCGATGCTCTCGCCGCGCAGTCGCAGGATGGCGCGCCGCAGCGCCCGTTCCAGCCGATCCGGCGATACGCCCTCGGCTGCTTCAAGCGTGATCGAAAACTCGCCGGATGCGATATGCGGATCGTGGTTGACCGAAAGATCGTTGGCCAGATGCTCTTGAGTCACCAGTGCGTCCCAAAGCGGGCTGGTGACTTCCGACTGCAAAATGGCCGCCAGGAGTTCGAGCGCCGCAGCCGAGCGCGTGCCCATGCGCCCTGTGCCGGGCGTGAGATAGTACAGGCTGACCTCGGCGCGCGACAGGCGGCTCGACCGCTGCTCGATGGCGCCGTCGGCGCAGCCGGTTATCGGTGTGTCCACGGAACGATTGCCGCCGGGCGCTCCGGCCGGCAGCCGGCCATAGGTGCTCTTGGCCAAAGCCAACACGGCGTTCGGCTCGACGTCGCCGGCAACCACGACAATCGCATTTTCAGGACCGTAGTGAACGCGCTTGAACGCCAGCGCGTCCTCCAGCGTGAGCGACCGCATATCCTCCGGCTCGCCCAACACGGGATGGGCATAGGGCGCCTTGGCATACAGCGACCGGTTGACGCTTTCGGCCAGCACGCTTTCGGGATCGTTCTGATAGGCGCGCCGCTCCTCGCCGACAACGCTCAGCTCACTGACGGCTTCCTTGGGATCGAACGACAGTCCGGCCATGCGGTCCGCGCCCAGGTCCATGATGCGCGGCAGCGCGTCGGCCATCACCTGTTCGTAGTAGTAGGTTTTGTCCGTGGACGTATAGGCGTTGTTGGCGCCGCCCGCGCGCATGACGATCTGGTCGAACTGGCCGGTCGGATAGCGTTCGGTGCCCTTGAACATGAGGTGCTCGAGATAGTGCGCAACCCCGGTGCGGCCAGGCGGGTCGTCGGCGCTGCCGGCGCGGAAAAACACCATGTGGGTGACGATGGGGAGACTGTGGTCGGGAAGGACGACCAGTTGCAGGCCGTTGGGAAGCTCGAATGTGGTCGCCCGACCGGCGGCATGCGAGGCGGTTGCCCACAGCTGGAGCGTTGAAATCAATAGTAGAATTACGGTTTTGCGCAAGCTTAGCATGGGCAGACCCTGCCGATGTTTTTGTCCCGGCGCAAGCCCTTGCCGCCGTTAGGGTTTGCGCATGACCTCGCGCATCGCGGCCGCGACAATGCTGGGCAGTGCCTCGGTCAGACCTTTTATGTCCGCCTTGACCCCTCGGACTTCGGCCTTCACTTCCTGCAGCTCGGTTTCGATCCGATCGAACCGAGCGTCCATCCCGTCCAGCCGCTGGGTATGCGTATCCTGGATTGACTTTATCGTGCCGAGCATCCCGGCCATCCACTCGATGGTCTCGGTATTGTTCACGCTGGCGCGCTCAAGTCGCGTGACGCGAGTTTTCAGTTCTGTAATATCGGCTTCAGTAACGGCCATGAGGCTCTCCTCACCAAAAGTTACTCCACATCGCGAACACTTTCAATCCGCCTGCTGCCATACGTCCACTGGGACATCTCCTATGAAAGACATCATCGACGAGCTCGAACGACGGCGAGCCGTGGCGCGCCTGGGCGGCGGCGAAAAACGCATCGCGGCCCAGCATGGCAAGGGCAAGCTCACCGCCCGCGAACGCATCGAGTTGCTGATGGACGACGGCTCGTTCGAAGAGACGGACATGTTCGTCGAGCACCGCTCGACCGATTTCGGCATGGAAAAGACCAAGGTGCCCGGCGACGGCGTGGTCACCGGCTGGGGCACCATCAACGGCCGGACGATTTACGTCTTTGCCAAGGATTTTACGGTGTTCGGCGGCTCGCTTTCCGAGACCCACGCCAAGAAGATCACAAAAATCCAGGACATGGCGGTGATGAACCGCGCGCCCCTGATCGGCCTGTTCGACGCCGGCGGCGCGCGCATCCAGGAGGGCGT
>JANMVX010000216.1:0-4551 GCA_031393505.1 Hyphomicrobiaceae bacterium
GAAGCGGCCAGCAAACACCTGCGATCCCACCATCTCCATCCGCCCTCCGCAAATCAGTCGCGTTGGACAACAGAATCAGACCGGGCATGGCAAGCCTAGTGCGCAAGGGACTCACTCCCAGAAATGTGTGCATGTGCTAGCCCGGAAGACGGGGGAGAAGAGGACCCCACCCTCACCGTCCGTGCGTAATCGCCGCCGGTCGCATCCCCTGCCGGGCCAGCGCAAAATTCGGCTGCAGCCAGTTCGGTTCGTTGCCCAAAAACGTGTCCAGGAATCCCACTGCCAGCGACGCATCTTCCGACGCGTTCTCGCGGAACGACCACCAGGCGCCCAGGTCTTCCACGATGGGTTTCAACTCCACGACGGAGTTGAAGTCCTGCTGCATCACGGCGTTGAGAACGCTCAGACAGAAGCTGGTGTAGAGGAACCCCTCCGGCCAGAATTTGATGATCTCAGCGACGCGCGCGTTGGCGTCGGCAGGAATGTTCAGGCTGGACGTGTCGCCCGCCGCGCAGACCTTATTCTTGATCAGCTCTTTCAGCAGCAGCCCTGCGGCGAAGTTGGCGAAATCCTTGCGCGAGAGTTCCGCATAGGGGCGCTGCTCGGCGAAGGCATTGGCCCAATCAAGGAACGCCTTCGCCAACTGAGCATCGTCGACGGAGAACTCCACGCCCCAATCCTTGCCGACCAGCGCCACGCAGCGCTTGAACGAGCGGCGGAACCAGCCGAGATGGCGCACCTGGTGGCGCACGTCCTCGGACGTTGCCAATTGGTTGGTGTATCGCAGATCCATGGCCTCGGCCCGTCAATGGGGTGTCGTGAGCCGCGAACACTAGCACAGTTTTTGTGACAGAAGTACCGGAACAGGCCTCACGGTAAGTACGGAATGACCGCAAGGAACTCGCGGGCGAGGCTGCCGGCCGGGTCAGCGCACTTCAGCGCGGCATCGAAACGCTCGTAGCGCGCGGCGGCGACCAGCTCTGCCGATTCCATGACGTCTGAAACGCCGACATCGGTGGGCAGTTTGGCGGCCGAGACCACGGCGGTGGCGATGCCGACCGTCAGGAAGCAATGGGCGTTCAGGTCGGCCAGCGCCAGGGTGAGCGCGGGGGCGGGCTGGGCGTCCCGGTCTACCCGCTTGATCGGCTGGGCGGCGATGATGGCCTGGGTGGCGTCGGCGACCATGAGCGTCTGGCGTTCGCGGTTGGCCGCCGGTCGCGCCAACCATTCGGCATGGCGCTGCGCCACGGGGCGGGCGGCACGCTGGATGCTCTGCTCGGACATGAAGACGTTCTTGAGGCCCATCTTGTCGAGGCAACTCGAACCGCAGCGATACACGCTGCCAGCGAACAGCGTGTCGTTTTCGTCCGCCGCGAGCGCAGCCAGCGAGGTTGACACGGGGAGCAGGAAGTTTTCGTCCAAAGCGCTCGAAACGCTCGGAGTTTCGAACAGCCGCTGCGCGAAGCGGCCAACCGGGTTGGCGATCCGGCGCGAAATCTCGTAAAGACGCCCCGGCCGCCCGTCGTGGGGGCGTGGCTCGCCGCCCAGCAGCAGCGCCTGCAGCGCCTCCTGCCCGCGGTCGAGCAGGCGCACCTCCTTGCGCGCGGCGTAGCGGATCTCGCGCAGCATGTCCTTGACGGTGAAGGCAAGATCGTCGGTCATGGCTGGCATTGTACCACCCGGCCGCGCCCGCTGTCGATAAACGCTGCGCTTCCTGCGCCTACCCCAGGAATTGCCAACTTGCCCGTCTAACCTGATATGTCGCCCCAGCGGGCGACAGGTTCACGGGGCGGATGCGCGTGGCAGATGGCGGCGACGAGGGACTGGCGCGAGCGGCTGCGGCCGGCGACCGGCAAGCGTTCGCCGCGCTAGTCGAGCGGCACTACGACCGCTTCTACCGTCTGGCCTGGCGCTGGACCGGCACACGGGCCGAGGCCGAGGACATAGCCCAGGACGTGGTCGTGAAGCTGGCGACGGCCATCCGGGGGTTTCGCGGCGAGGCGGCGTTTTCGACCTGGGCCTACCGCATCGCCTTCACCACATCCACCGACCGGCTGCGCGCGCGCCAAAGGATTGTTCCGTTTGCGCCGTCTGAGATGCAGGCGTTGGTCGATAGCCAGGTGGCCGACCTGCCCGAGGACCCGGCCGATGGCCGCGAACTCTGGGCCGCCGTGCGCGCGCTGCCGGATCAGCAGCGCGATGCGGTGCTGCTGGTCTATGGCGAGGAGATGTCACATCAGGCGGCGGCGACGCTGCTTGGCTGCTCGGAAAAGACGGTGTCCTGGCACCTGCACGAGGCGCGAAAGCGCCTGAAGATCAAACTCACGGCCACAGGCTGACATGATGGATGAGCTCGAGCACCTGAAGGATTTTCCGGTACCGGCGTCGCGGCCTGACGCGCGCGCGCGTGCGCTCGATGTTGCGCTCGCGGCGTTCGACGAGGCGCAGAAAAATCCTGTGCCGGTGACCCAAGGAAGGTCCGTCCCCCTCCGTCCTATCTCCGTACCTCGCAACGAGACCCGGAGATTTTTCATGCGCATGACCCGACCCAACTTCGCTACCGCGGCCAGCATCGCCGCCCTGATGATTGCGCTGCCCGTCGCGGCCACACTGCTCAAGCGCAGCGATGACCTAAGTTACGTCATTGTTGACAGCTCGCCGGTGCCCATGACCAAGGCGCCTGTAGCGACCGGCGGGCGGCCGGAGAGCGTCATCGGCTTGGCCAAGCCAGACGCAACAGTCGCTGCAGAGCCGGCGAAGAAGGCGGTCGAAGGGAGCAAGGTCGCCGCCAGCCAGCAACCGGCGGAGCCAAACAAGACTGGATTGCCGGTCGAAGCGCTGCCCGCGCCAGTCGCCGTTGCGCCAGCAGGTCCTGCTGCCAGCGGAACAATCGTCGTGCGCCCCGGCGACTCTCTTGACCTAAAGGGGGCGGCAAATGTCGGCCGTGTCGCCGATGCCGAGTCGTACATGGGGCAAGAAGCGTTGCCGGCTCAGCGGCAGATCGACATCCGCGAGCGCCACCCCGACCTTACCGACAATCCGATCCGCCAGGTCGCCGCCGAGCCGGTCTCGACCTTCTCGATCGACGTCGACACCGCCTCCTATTCGTTCACCCGCCGTATGCTGAACACCGGCCAGCTGCCGCAACCCGATGCCGTGCGCGTCGAAGAGCTGATCAACTACTTCCCGTACAACTATCCGAAACCTGAAACGCGCGACGCGCCGTTCCTGCCGACCGCCACCATCCTGCCGGCGCCCTGGAACCCGGCGCACAAGCTCGTGCAAATCGGCATCAAAGGCTATTCGCTCCAGTCCACCGAGCGGCCGCGCGCCAACCTGGTGTTCCTGATGGACGTATCCGGATCAATGCAGCCCCAGGACCGGCTGCCGCTGGTCAAGAACGCGCTGCGCCTGCTGGTCGATCAGCTGCAGCCGGACGATACGGTCGGCATCGTCACCTACGCGTCCGGCGCGGGCGTGGCGCTGGAGCCGACCCGTATTGCCGACAAGTCCAAGATTATCGCCGCCATCGATGCGCTGGGTGCTGAGGGTTCGACGGCCGGGGCCGAGGGCATCCAGGACGCCTACCGCATGGCCGAGGCGCACTTTGACAAGACCGGCGTCAACCGGATCATCCTGGCCACCGACGGCGATTTCAATGTGGGCCTCAGCGACACCGAGGCGCTGAAGGGACTTATAGAGAGAAAACGCCAATCGGGCATCTTCCTGTCGATCCTCGGCGTCGGCCAGGACAACTACAACGACACGCTGATGCAGACCCTAGCGCAGAACGGCAACGGCACGGCGGCCTATGTCGACACTCTGAACGAGGCGCGAAAAGTGCTGGTGGACGAGGCCTCCTCGACCCTGTTCACGATCGCCAAGGACGTGAAAATCCAGGTCGAGTGGAACCCGGTCCTGGTCAGCGAATACCGGCTGATCGGCTATGAAACGCGTGCCCTGAAGCGTGAGGACTTCAACAACGACAAGGTCGACGCCGGCGACACCGGCTCGGGCCACACGGTGACGGCGCTGTACGAGATCACTCCGGTAGGCGCGGCGCCGGCGGCCGATGCGTTGCGATATGGTGGTAAGGCTGCCGATGCCCCGGCCAAGGCTGTTGCCCCTGAGACAGAGTACGGCTTCCTAAAGCTACGCTACAAGTTACCGAAGGAAGATGCCTCCAAGCTGATCACCCTGCCGCTGACCTCGGCGCTGGAGACGCAACCATCCGTTGACGTCCGCTTCGCCACCGCCGTCGCCGCCTACGGGCAACTGCTGCGTGGCTCGCCCTATCTCGGCGCCTACGGCTACGACGACGTCATCGCTCTGGCGCAGGGTGCCAAGGGCGACGATCCGTTCGGCTATCGGGCGGAGTTCGTGAACCTGGTGCGGCTGGCGAAGTCTGCGCGGCCCTAGCCCGTAACTTTTTTTGCCGACCATTCTGGTGGCCATTCGACGGCTTGGGGGGATGCCGCTGGTGTCCTCCCTCACGGCGACTTGGTGGTTACATCGACCGCAGCCTAGTCCGGAATTTTCGGTGAATTTTAA
>JANMVX010000271.1:0-6163 GCA_031393505.1 Hyphomicrobiaceae bacterium
TCTTGCCTACTCGGCTGCGGCTTGCGCGACAGCCAAGGATCTCCCGGCCTCGAGCACCGCGACAGCATGCTCGCGCGTCACATCCGGGAAGTCGTCCAGAAATTCCTCAAGCGGTTCGCCGCCCTCGATATAGTCGTACAGGGCCTGCACCAGGACACGCGTTCCCGTGAAGACCGGCGCGCCCGAAAGCCATTCGGACGAGACTGTTATCAACGGCTCGGGTAGTGACGTCATAGCTGTCCTCCTCCGATTGGACCCATAGCATAATTGGGCTGGGTCCCAAACCCCGATTGTCGCCTCGGCGACTGTCGGCTATCTCAATCCCATGACCAAACCCCTCAAATCCGTCCCCCGCTCCCCCGCCATCGACGCCCGCCATTCCATTACCGTGCGTGGCGCGCGCGAGCACAATCTCAAGAACGTCGACATCACGCTGCCGCGCGATGCGCTGATCGTGTTCACGGGATTGTCCGGTTCGGGGAAATCGTCGCTCGCCTTCGACACCATCTACGCCGAGGGGCAGCGCCGCTATGTGGAAAGTCTTTCCGCTTACGCGCGCCAGTTCCTGGAGATGATGCAGAAGCCGGATGTCGACCAGATCGACGGCCTGTCGCCCGCCATTTCCATCGAGCAGAAAACGACGTCGCGCAATCCGCGCTCGACGGTCGGTACGGTGACGGAGATCTACGACTATCTGCGCTTGCTGTTCGCCCGCGTGGGTGTGCCGTATTCGCCCGCTACGGGGCTGCCGATCGAGAGCCAGACCGTCACCCAGATGGTTGATAAAGTGTTGGCGCTGCCCGAGGGCTCGCGGATTTATCTGCTGGCCCCGATCGCGCGCAGCCGCAAGGGTGAGTACAAGAAAGAGCTGGCGGAACTCGCGCGCAAGGGTTTTCAGCGCGTAAAAATCAACGGCGAATTCTACGAGATCACCGAGGCGCCGAAACTCGACAAGAAGTTCAAGCAGGACATCGACGTGGTGGTGGACCGCCTGGTGGTGAAGAGCGATCTCGGCAACCGGCTGGCCGAAAGCATCGAGACGGCGCTGGGCCTGGCCGACGGGCTGTGCATGTTAGAGTTTGCAGACCGGCCCCTCAGCGGCGCCCCCTCCCCCCTTGTGGGGGAGGGCCGGGGTGGGGGTGCCAAGCGCGGCGCTCGTGCCGAGAACCCCCCCCCCGACCCCTCCCCACAAGGGGGAGGAGAGCAGACCGGTATCCTCAGGAACAAGAACGAGACCCACGAACGCCTGCTGTTCTCGCAGCGCTTCGCCTGCCCGGTCTCCGGCTTCACCATCGAGGAGATCGAGCCGCGGCTGTTCTCCTTCAACGCCCCCGCCGGCGCCTGCCCGAAGTGCGACGGCCTGGGCACGCAGCTGAAATTCGAGCCGGGCCTGGTGGTGCCCGAGCCCGAGCGCGCGCTCGACGACGGCGCCATCGCCCCCTGGTCGCGCGCGGGCGCCGCCTCGCCCTATTACGCGCAGTCGCTGGAGGCCATCGCCAAACACTACAAGGTGTCGGTATCCACGCCCTGGCAGGACCTCCCCGAACACGTGCAAAAAGTCGTGCTGTTCGGCAGCGGCACCGAAGACATCAAAATGGTGTATGAAGACGGTGTCCGCCGCTACGAAACGGTAAAGCCATTCGAGGGCGTGATCGGCAACATCGAGCGGCGCTGGAAAGAAACCGACTCCATGTGGGTGCGCGAGGAACTGGCGCGCTACCAGGACGATCATCCGTGTGACGCCTGTCACGGCTTTCGCCTCAAACCGCAATCGCTGGCGGTGAAGATCGGCGGCCTGCACGTCGGCGAAGTGACCCAGATGTCGATCAAGGCGGCGAACGTCTGGTTCGGCGAATTGCCCAAGCAACTGACCAAACAGCAGAACGAAATTGCTGTCCGCGTGCTGAAGGAAATCCGCGACCGGCTTAAGTTCCTCAACGACGTCGGCCTCGATTACCTCACGCTCGCGCGCAATTCCGGCACGCTGTCGGGCGGCGAAAGTCAGCGCATCCGGCTCGCGTCGCAGATCGGCTCGGGGCTGACGGGTGTGCTGTATGTGCTCGATGAGCCCAGCATCGGCCTGCACCAAAAAGACAACGAGCGGCTCTTAGTCACGCTAAAACGCCTGCGCGATCTCGGCAACACCGTCATCGTGGTCGAGCACGACGAGGACGCCATCATGATGGCCGACCACGTAGTTGATATCGGCCCCGGCGCGGGCATCCACGGCGGCCACATTATCGCTCAGGGCACGCCGCAAGAAATCATGGACACACCGGAAAGCCTGACGGGACAGTATCTTTCGGGCGTAAAGCAGATCCCGATCCCGAAGGTGCGGCGCGCACGGACAAAAGGTCGCGACATCCGTATTGTCGGCGCGCGTGGCAACAACCTAAAGGACGTCAGTGTCGATATTCCGCTCGCCCTGTTCACCTGCGTCACGGGCGTGTCAGGCGGCGGCAAGAGCACGCTGCTGATCGATACGCTGTTCCGCGCCGTCAGCCGCAAACTCAACAACGGCCGCGAGCACCCCGCCGAGCACGACCGCATCGAGGGCCTGGAAAACCTCGACAAGATCATCGACATCGACCAGTCGCCGATCGGCCGCACCCCGCGCTCCAACCCCGCCACCTACACCGGCGCCTTCACGCCGATCCGCGACTGGTTCGCCGGCCTGCCCGAAGCCAAGGCGCGCGGCTACGCCCCCGGCCGCTTCTCGTTCAACGTCAAAGGCGGCCGCTGCGAACGCTGCCAGGGCGACGGCGTCATCAAGATCGAGATGCACTTTTTGCCGGACGTGTACGTCACGTGTGAAGAGTGCAAGGGCAAGCGCTACAACCGCGAAACGCTGGATGTGAAGTTCAAGGACAAAAGCATCGCCGACGTGCTGGACATGACGGTCGAGGAGGGGGCCGACCTGTTCCGCGCCGTGCCGAGCATCCGCGAAAAACTGGCGACTCTCGCGCGGGTTGGGTTGGGCTACGTAAAAGTCGGCCAGCAGGCCAACACGCTGTCCGGCGGCGAGGCGCAACGTATCAAGCTGGCGAAAGAGCTGAGCAAGCGCGCGACCGGCCGCACCCTGTACATCCTGGACGAACCCACGACGGGTCTGCATTTCCACGACGTGGCCAAGCTGTTGGAAGTGCTGCACGAACTGGCCGAGGGCGGCAACACCGTGGTGGTCATCGAGCACAATCTCGAGGTGATCAAGACGGCCGACTGGGTCATCGACATGGGGCCGGAAGGCGGCGACGGCGGCGGGCGGATCGTGGCCGAGGGCACGCCCGAGGAGGTGGCCAAGGTGAAGGAGAGCTATACGGGGCAGTTTTTGCGGGAACTGCTGGGGAGAAGGGCGGCGGTGAAGGTGGGGACGGGGGCTGGTGCGAAGGCGGCGGGGCGGAATGGGGCTGGGAAGAGGCGGGAGGCGGCGGAGTGAGTTGCCGAGAAAGCCGACATGTTGGTATAAGCCGTTGTAATGGGTTAGTACGCGGTGCGCGGCTGCGCGTTGCGGGAGGGTGGAATGGTACAGTCGTATGCGGGCGCTGGATCTATTCCAGGCGTGAAATACAGTCGACTTACTAGCGGTGAAATCGACCATCTAGCGCGCACAAGTCCTCACGACGTGACGTTGCTGGAGGAACTTCTCGTAACACTGGCCAGTCGTCGAACCAAACGCGCCAAAGATGCGCAGAAGTATATCCAAGGTCGTCTGCGCAATCCGGGAGATGATCCAATTTTCCGGAATTTACTGTGCAAATCATGGAACTGGTTTCTGTCCGAGTTGCGGTTAGTGACTGCGACTGTAACTACTGCACTCATAACAGGCTTTGCGACTGGAGGTGGCACTTGGTTCTTTGAAGAATATTGGCGTTCACTGTTGATTATTGTTGGACTCAAATAGCTAGACGAAATGAACTTCATGATGGTGCAAACTCAGTGCCCGATACCACCCGAGCCTGACAATCCCCATTCTCCAAGCGCTCATCGCCGCGCAGCAGGTCGTGGTCTCCGATCATGCCTACGACAAGATGCGGGACCGTGCTATTGTCCCGAAAGATGTCCTGTCCGGCATCGCAGCGGCAGTTGTGCTTGAGGACTATCCGGATGCCCACAAAGGGCCGAGCCTGTTGGCGTTGCAATGGGACGCGCAGGGACAGCCGATCCACGTCGTCTGGGGCGTGCCAGCCGGAAGTTGGTCTCCCGCCGTGCTGGTAACAGCCTATTGGCCCGAACCCGACCAATGGAGCCAGGATTTCAGGAGTCGCATATGAGAACGGTCAAAACGACCAAGATCATCCACGAAGCCGGCTACGCCGCCGAAGTGCCGATTGACCTCATCGAGGACGATCACCCGTGGGCGCCGTATCTCTCGCTGCACGATGTCCGCAAATTGGAGTCGGTGCGAGAAGCGCTGAAAACCGGCGACCTGAAAGCCGCTGCAGCCCTTGCCCGGGTCTACGAGCTGACGCCCATCGCGGCCGAGTAGGCGCCAGTTACGGGAGTTGCATCGGCCCATGTGTTCTGCTATTGTTCCGTCATCGCAGACCCCATCGGAGCACGTCCGAATGACCAACATCGAACACATCGAAACCGCCATCGCAAAACTTTCCCGCGAGGAGATGGCGCGCCTACGCGCCTGGTTCGACGAACTGGAAGAACAGCGCTTCGACAAGGCCATCGAGAGCACCGTCAGGGCTGGCAAGCTCGATAAGCTGATCGCCGAAGTTCAGGCGAATACAAAGGCTGGCCTCGGCGAGGAGTTCTAGCGGCGAATGTCCTTGCGGCACATCAAGGACCCAAAATTCACTCCGCATTTTGATGTGCTGCCGAGGAAAATTCAGACTGCGGCCCGCAAGAGCTTTGCGTTGCTGTGATCGAACCCAAAGCATCCTTCGTTGCATTTCAAACGCGTGAAGGATGTGGTATGGTCAGCTAGAATCCTACAGGGCTCTGACGGTCGAGGCAGCGGATCGGTTTCACTGGTTCTGGATCGGGAGACAGGCGGAGTATGACAAGATGATCAGTTGATCTCGCAAAAAGGTTCTGCTAATGTTCCTGCCACTATGTGAGGCCTGGGAGCCGCCTGATGTCCGACACCGTCACCCGCGAAGAGCACAAAATCCTCCAAGACCGCGTCTCGGTTGTCGAGCGCGAGGTCGATGGCGAGAAGATGCTGTCGCGCTACATCCTGCAACAGGTGCGAGCGAACGGAGATGATCTGGCGGCGGTGAAAACGCGGCTAGGCCGTGTCGAAACAGATATTTCAGAGGTGAAGCGCGACCTCTCTGTCGTCCAGAACGACCTCGCTCAATTCCGCAAGGACATGCCTTCCATCGTAGCTGACGCCATGCGCGAGGTGCTGAAGGAGAGCCGCAAATCAGGAGGGGCGGAATGAACACACTCGCCAAGTCCAGACCTATCGCACAGGCCCCCAAAACTCCCATCGAAATCTCGGTCGAAGACTATTTCGCGATGGAGATGAACTCACCCAAGCGCCATGAGTTCGTGGACGGCGTCGTCTACGCCATGACGGGCGCGCGCGACCGGCACAACCTGGTCTCGGGCGATATCTTCGCAAAGTTCTGGGCCCAACTGCCGCGCCGCTGCCAGGTCTTCATGACCGATATGAAATTGCGTGTGCGGATTGATACCAAGACCCGGTTCTACTACCCAGATGTGATGGTCTCCTGCTCAGAGGTCGACCGCCAAGAATATTTTCGCGAGCAGCCGGTGTTCATCGCCGAAGTCCTCTCGCCAACAACCGAGCGCACAGATCGTGGCGAAAAATTCGAGGCTTACAAGCGGATCGATAGTCTGGAAGACTATCTTATCGCCCATCAGGACGTCGCCAGGATTGAGCTGTTTCGGCGTAAGACAGGCTGGACGCGCGAGGTTTTTGCCGCTGGCGAGAGTTTCACACTTGCCTCGGTAGACCTCACCCTTGCCGTCGATGACATCTATCGGCGCGTAGAGTTTTGAGGGGTCACACCCCCTCGCGCACAATCCGCTCCAGGTACCGCCCATACTCGCTCTTGCCCAGCGCCTTAGCCGCCGCCGCCAGATCCTCCCGCCCGATGAACCCCGACATAAACGCGATCTCCTCGGGACAGGCGATCATCTGTCCTTGCCGGTTTTGCAGGACGCGCACGAAATCGCTGGCGTC
>JANMVX010000273.1:0-3485 GCA_031393505.1 Hyphomicrobiaceae bacterium
ATATGTCAATCCCGTCAGCGTTGAGTGGAACAACATAATGGCGGCGGGAACGCTCGTCGTACTGCCAGTCTGGATCTTCGCGCTAGCGGTCCAGCGTTACCTCGTGCGCGGCATGACCATGGGAGCGGTGAAATGAGTAATTCAGTGAACCGCCAGGATGCGCCTCGGTCCGAATTGCGCGCCGGCGCCCATGATGGCCAAGGCGCGGGGGTGGAGTTCGACCAGGTTGTCGTGATTTTTCCCGATGGGACCATGGCTCTTAAGGGTCTCGACTTAAAGATCCTGGACGGAGAGTTCGTCGTTCTCGTCGGCCCTTCTGGCTGCGGGAAATCGACAGCTTTGCGCGCCTTGGCCGGCCTCCAACCGGTAAGCGCAGGGACGATCCGCATCAAGGATCGCGACGTCACGGACCTCGACCCGCAAGCTCGCGACATCGCGATGGTGTTCCAGAACTATGCGCTCTACCCGCATAAGAGCGTTTATGAGAACCTCGCCTACCCCTTGCGCGTGCGTGGGTTGCCGGGCGGCGACATCGACCGACTCGTGCGCCAGACCGCCGAGTTGCTGGCTTTGACGCCCTATTTGCAACGCAAACCCCGCGCTCTTTCCGGCGGTCAGAGGCAGCGAGTCGCCATGGGCCGGGCGCTGGTGCGCAAGCCCGCGGCCTTCCTGATGGACGAACCTCTTTCGAACCTTGACGCCGCGCTGCGCGTTGAGATGCGCACCGAAATTCTGGCGTTACACCGGCGAATCGGCGTCAGCACGGTTTACGTCACCCATGATCAGGTGGAAGCCATGACGATGGGCGACCGCGTCGCCGTGATGCGAGCGGGCGTCTTGCAACAGTTCGACACACCCAAAGTGCTCTACGAAAAGCCGCGCAATATCTTTGTCGCGGCGTTCATCGGCAGCCCGGCTATCAATCTTGCCTTCGCCGAGATCGAAGCGGGCGGCGCCGCGCTGAGCATGGCGGGACAACGCATTCCAAATCCATGGTCATTGGATGTCGCCTCTGCCAGCCGGAAGTTAGTCCTCGGCATACGCCCGGAAGCTTTTGCTTATGCCCAGGATGCAGCGCACGAAATCCCACTCAAGGTCATGCCGCGCCTTGTCGAGTTCATGGGCTCCGAAGTGCTGATCCATTTCAGCGTGAATCGCGATGATACAGAGGATCAGGACGCGCTTGCGCTTGTGGGGGAGGAAGACGGCAAGCTCGCCAAGGTCGATGGCGTGACCGTTGGCAAGCCGATGGTGGCGCGGCTTGACACGCGGTGTCCGGCAATTGCTGGCCAGGAATTCACGCTGTGGGTTTCTCGTCAGGCGATGCAATTGTTTGACGCGGAGACAGGCGCGACGCTTGGCTGATGCGCGGTGTCGGAGCCGTCGATTGCGCGATTCATGTTCTCAACGCAACAATCAACAGAAATGGGAGCGGGCCAGTGAGAAAACCGGGATGCACAATTATCGGGACGGTTGTCGCAAAGCCCGAAACGCGCGAGGAATTGTATCGTATCCTCATGGCTCAGGTCCCTCCAACCCGCGCGGAGGCGGGCTGCGTCAGCTATGATTTCCATTGCGACAAGGCCGATCCGAACGTGTTCGTATTTTACGAGAATTTCGTAGATCGGGATGCCCTGGAGCTGCATCTAAAGATGCCCTACCTTCAACCGTTGTTTGGTCGGATAGACGAACTCCTCGCAAAACCCGTAGATATTCGATTTCTGGACATGCTGAGTGACTGGGATATATGACTTCTGTATCGAGGATGGATAGATAGACTGTGGCTTTTCTCGTCACGCATCAATCGCGAAGGCCAGTCGTGATCGGGGCGACGCCACGGCGAACCTCGGCGGCGCGCGGCCGTGAGTTTGAAAATGCCGCGCCTTCAGCTGCTATTCTGAGATACAGGCGGTTCCTGTTCGCGAGGGTAATACCGGTGAGCGTAATGTCTGACCCCTGCTACCGTCCGGCGATTCCCATCGGCTTGCGAATCTGACTCAATGATTGCATCGGTTCGATTGGTGGGACTCCCCGCGGAACACTGAAGATCCGCAAGGACCGCACGTCGGCCATGTTCCGCAAACTGGCCGAGACCGACGTGCGCATGGCGCGACGCCTGCTGGTAATCGCCAATGCGCTCTCGGGCTTTTCGACGCTGTCAGTTCATCGCTATGCCGGTTTCAGCATGGAAGAAGTGCGCCATATGCGGCGCCAGCGCCAAGGGGATCATGCTGCCAGGCTTTGACTCTATACGTTCACGGAACACCGCAGTCACGTGTTGTCCGGCGAACCGCGCATTCACCTGGGTCTCGGCGCCGGTAGGTTCAATTACGATAATCTCGGCTGGCTCACCCCGCGCCGCATCGAGCACGAAATGCTCTGGACGAATGCCGAGCACAGCCGGCATGCCGTCAGACGCAGCGGGTGCGTCGTGAAGAGGCAGCCTGACGCCGCTCTCGGTCACGAACGTTGCCGTGGCGTTCGCTTCGATCTTGCCGTGCAGAAAATTCATCGCCGGAGAGCCAATGAATCCGGCCACAAACATGTTGGCAGGTTTGTCATAAAGCTCCAGCGGCGGGCCGACTTGCTCGACCACGCCACTTCGCAAGACGACGATTTTGTCCGCCATGGTCATCGCTTCGATCTGATCATGCGTGACGTAGACCGTTGTGGTCATCAACCGTTGATGCAGCTCTTTGATCTCCGCGCGCATCTGGACCCGCAATTTTGCGTCCAGGTTCGACAGTGGTTCGTCGAACAGAAACACCTGCGGGTCTCTCACAATGGCACGGCCCATGGCGACGCGCTGCCGCTGGCCGCCCGAGAGCTGACGCGGCAAGCGGTCGAGAAGCGGCTCGAGGCCCAAAATCTTCGCGGCGCGCTGAACCCGTTTTTCGATGTCTGCTTTGTCCGCTCGCTTCAGCCGCAAAGCAAAACTCATGTTGTCGCGGACGTTCATGTGGGGATAGAGGGCGTAATTCTGGAACACCATGGCGATGTCGCGCTCCTTTGGCGCGACATCATTGACGATCCGATCACCGATCTGGATCGTACCCCCGGTAATCGGCTCAAGGCCCGCGAGCATGCGCAACAACGTGGACTTGCCGCAGCCGGAAGGACCCACCAGAGTGACGAACTCGCCATCGGCGATATCGAGGCTCACGCCGTGAATGACCAACACGTCGCCGTAGGTTTTTTGCAGGTTGCGAAACTCGACCTTGGCCATGGCAGTCGGTCCTCTGTATTTCCGTGGTCTGACGGGCGAAAGCCTATTTCACCGCGCCGAACGTCAGGCCTTCAACCAGGCGGCGGCGCAGAATCATCGTCGCCACAAGGATCGGCGTAACGGTGACGGTCGCGGCGGCGGTGAGGCTGCCCCATTGCGTGCCGTACATATTGGTGAATTCGCTGATGCCGACCGATGCGGTCTTGGCGGCTGAGCGCGTCAGCGTCAGCGCAAACAGGAATTCGTTCCACGCCAGCAT